>NZ_JALY01000226.1:0-37050 GCF_002924615.1 Petrotoga halophila DSM 16923
TAGTTAAATATATCAGATTACGGGCAATTACAAAAAACTATCCGTAAATAAAAACAATTAAACGTATTAAACTATAGAAAACTCTACTTGCGAATAGAACAAAATTAAAGTATAATAAAAGTTAATATTTAATTAAAAATAATATTTTATTCTGAAGGGGTGATTACTAATGGAAAACAGCGCAACAAAGACCGCTGAAGAAGAAAGAAAAACAGGAACAGAAGTTTTATACAAACTTGAAGATAAACCTCCGTTTTATGAGACCGTTGTTTTGAGTATTCAGCATATGTTAGCAATGTTTGTCGGTATCATCACCCCACCTTTGATAATCGCTGGGGTAGTGGGCTTAGATCCTCTAGAAACCGGATATTTCGTCAGCATGGCTTTAATTATTTCTGGGGTAACTAGCTTTTTTCAAGTAAAGCAAATAGGACCTTTTGGTAGTGGCCTATTGGCAGTACAAGGAACAAGTTTTACGTTTGTTCCAATGGCGATTGTTGCAGCAAATGTAGGAGGATTACCTTTAGTTCTAGGCATGGCTCTCATTACTTCCCCAGTTGAAATGATTTTGAGTAGATTTTTAACTCAAACGCGAAAGATATTCCCCCCTATAGTCTCAGGTACAGTTGTTATGTTAATAGGTTTAGGGTTAATAGAAACGGCCATAACCGACATTGGTGGAGGGGCTGGAGCCAGTAATTTTGGGAATGTACAAAATTTAGCCATAGCTTTGTTCGTATTAATAGTCATAGTGATTGCAAATATATATGGCAAAGGCATCATAAAAGCAGGGGCCGTGGCAATTGGTTTATTGGCAGGGTATCTGGTTGCAATACCGTTGGGTATGGTGGATTTTACCCCTATTGTAGAAGCGGGATGGGTAACCCTTCCTATTCCGTTTAAATATGGGTTATCATTTAATTGGGCACTTATCATTCCTTGGATTTTAGCATATATTATTACTACAATTGAAACAGTAGGTGATTTGACAGCTATTGCAGAAGTTAGTGGTGAACCAATTGAAGGTGAAGTACACGATGAAAGATTAAAAAGAGGAGCTTTGTTAGATGGTGTAGGTAGTACCTTAGCAGCTGTTTTCAACACTCTTCCTAATACAACCTTTAGTCAAAATACAGGAGTTATCCAACTAAGCAAGATCGCAAGCCGAGTAGTTGGGTACGGTGTGGCAATTATTTTGATATTACTCGGTATCTTTCCAAAAATAGGTGCTCTAGTGAGCGTTATGCCTTCACCTGTTTTAGGAGGAGCAACTATAGCTCTCTTTGGCATGGTTGCTATGGCGGGTATGAAAATTGCGGTAAAAGGCGGAATAGACGATAGAAAAATGTTTATATTAGCACTTTCTTTAGCTTTGGGATTAGGGGTCACTTTTAAGCCCGATATAGTAAACCAATTACCGGAATGGATGGCTGTTATCTTTTCTTCTAACATTACTGTTGGATTTTTAACCGCTTTTATTTTAAACCTCATTATGCCAGAACCAAAAAAAGAAACGAATGAGTACAAGACTTAAGTTTACGAATTGCTTCATCTGAGTGAATTTGATTATTTATGATTATTACCGTTTTTTGTTATTTATAGACAATTAAGAAAGATTAAGTGGGATTATCACTAAAAATCAAGTTTTTATTATTAGGTCAAAAAGGTGTATAATAATAACTTAACGAAGAAAAAAGATATTGATTTTAAAAGGGTATCAAGGCAAAACCGGTGTGGTTCCTTGTGGAAGCCCATTCCCAAAAAATATTTTAAAAACCTAGGAGGAATAAGATGATAGATTTTACTATTAACAAAGAAGTTCTCGAAAAAGCAATAGAAAGAGCTAAAGAGAATAATATTATTATACCAACCTTTGCGCAAATGAGAGATCCACGCTTAATTTCCGAAAAAATCAAACAAAGGTTAAAAAATATAGGCCTATGGGATGTTAATTCATACAACTTATTTAGAATCACATGGAAAAACGAACCGGTTCCAAAAGGTGGTTTATATGGCGATGTAAATTACTTTGAGTTACCATCTGAATTAACAGGCGTTAAAGCTCGAATCGTGGCATTGGTAGGTAAATGGTTCCCAACCGGTTCACACAAGGTTGGTGCCACCTTTGGGTGCCTTGTACCAAGGCTTGTAACCGGTCAATTTGATCCTACTACTCAAAAAGCCGTTTGGCCTTCAACAGGTAATTATTGTCGTGGAGGTGCATACGACGCGCAGCTTTTGGGATGTGAATCCATAGCTATATTGCCTGAAGGTATGAGTAGAGAAAGATTCGAATGGTTATCAAAAGTTGCAGGGGAAGTAATTGGAACACCTGGAAGTGAGAGTAACGTAAAAGAGATATTCGATAAATGTAATGAATTAAAGTCTACTCACGACAATGTGGTTATTTTCAACCAGTTCGATGAAATGGGCAATCGTTTGTGGCATTATGTAGTTACAGGTCCCGCTATGGAAGAAGTCTTACAAAAAATTATGGGGGAAAAAGACAGATTGGCAGGAACCATCCTCACTTCAGGATCCTCTGGAACGTTGGGTTCAGGAGAATATTTAAAATCTAAGTACCCAAATAGTAAATTAGCTGTCTCAGAGGCACTGCAGTGTCCCACTTTATTATACAACGGATTTGGTGCTCATCGAATTGAGGGCATAGGAGATAAACATGTGCCTTGGATTCATAACGTTAAAAATACCGATATGGTCATGGCGATAGATGACAATGATGCTATGAATTTAATAAGGCTTTTCAACGAACCTGAAGGGAAAGACTTTTTAAGAAAACAGGGAGTCTCTTCATCGGTAGTAAATAATTTATCTTTACTAGGAATCTCTTCTATTGCAAATGTTCTCTCCGCTATAAAATTTGCCAAATACTACGAATTAACAGATAAAGATGTTGTGATGACAGTATTCACTGATTCAATGGAATTATATGATTCTAGGCTTAAAGAGTTACAAGAACAAAAAGGTAAATATTCTGAACAACAGGCTGCTGTAGATTTTGAGAAGCATCTAATGGGGGTAAAAACAGACTTTATTCAGGAACTGAGTTATTATGATAAAAAAAGAATACACAATTTAAAATACTATACTTGGATAGAACAGCAGGGTAAAGAACTAGATGAATTAAACGAGCAATGGTACAACGATGAAGAATATTGGGGTAACGCCTTTGAAATTGCAGACAAAATCGATCAATTAATAATTGAATTTAACAAAAAAACGGGATTATTAGGCTAAATTGGAGGGGAGAAAACTGAAATATGTAAAAGATTTGGTTTGTATTTCTTGTGGGGAAAAATACGAAGCTTCACCTACACAATATCTTTGCCCAAAATGTGGAGAAAAAGGTATTTTAGATGTTGAATACGATTACGAAAAGATAAAAAAAGATTGGAATAAGCAAGATTTAAAAGCAAATCCTGATCCATCTATATGGAGATATTCACCACTCTTACCAATAGATCCTAACACCCCTAAGCCACCCTTGAGGGTGGGAGGAACGCCTCTATACAAAAGTAATGTGGCAAAGCTACTAGGTGTAGAAACTCTTTACATAAAAGATGATGGTTTAAATCCAACAGGTTCACTGAAAGATAGAGCGTCTGCTATAGCCGTTGTAAAAGCACAAGAGGCAGGCATGAACATCGTTGCCTGTGCTTCCACTGGGAACGCTGCCTCTTCGTTGGCGGGGAACATAGCCTCTATGGGAAATGAAATGAAGGCTGTTATTTTTGTTCCCTCGCGAGCCCCGATCGGAAAGGTCACTCAGTTGTTGGTTTTTGGAGCTTTAGTTTTATCAGTAAAGGGGTCTTATGAAGAAACTTTTTATCTCTCACAAGAAGCTATTGATAAGTGGGGATGGTATAACAGAAACGCTGCGATTAACCCCTACTTAGTTGAAGGTAAAAAAACTTCTTCAATTGAAATCGCTGAACAATTAAACTGGCAAATGGTTGATTGGTTAGTTTACTCTGTGGGTGATGGGTGTACAATAGCAGGTGCTTGGAAAGGCATGTATGATTTAAAACAAATAGGTTTCATCGATAAACTACCGAGGTTATTAGGAGTGCAATCTGAAGGTTGTGCACCAATTACTCAGGCATTTAAAAACGGTACAGATCTTGTTCCAGTTGCGGAAAATACCATTGCTGATAGTATTGCTGTTGGAAAACCTAGAAATTATATAAAAGCTATCAAGGCTGTTAAAGATTCCAATGGTGATATGATTAACGTTACAGATGATGAAATACTAAATATGATAAAAATTTTAGGAAAGAATACCGGCATTTTCGGTGAGCCGGCAGGAGTGGCTGGTGTAGCCGGTATAAAAAAAGCTACTGAAAACGGTATAATCAAACCTACTGAAAGTGTTGCAGTTGTTGTTACTGGGAATGGACTAAAAGATATTAAAAATGCTGAAAAAGCCGTAGGAGCTCCGCTAACTTTGCAACCAGATTTAAAAGAATTATCTCAATTATTAAAGGATTATAATTTTTGATAATTTATTTAATAGTTGAACGATATTTTTTTATCATAAACCAACACAACAATCAATATAGAAATAAAATGATTTTCAAGAATATGGGCGGGCAGCGAGACGAAGGGGCGCTAAAACGCATTAGATATAACTTACATTTTAAAGTGTTTTTTAAAGCTTTTAAAAGCAGCAAACTATCAAATAAAAAGGGGGTTCACCAAAATATATGAATTACAAACAAATACTCTCAAAAGCAGAAGAATATAAAAGAGACATGACCAGATTTCTTAGGGATATGATAGCCATTCCAAGTGAAAGTGGTAATGAAAAAGAAGTTATTTTACGAATTAAAGAAGAGATGGAAAAAGTTGGTTTTGACCGAGTAGAGATAGATCCTATGGGAAACATTCTAGGCTACATCGGCAGTGGAAAACACTTAATAGCTATGGATGCTCATATAGACACAGTAGGTATTGGAGATATGAATTTATGGAACTACGATCCATATAAAGGCTATGAAGACGATGAAATTATTGTTGGAAGAGGGGCAAGTGATCAAGAAGGCGGGATGGCTTCTATGGTTTATGGAGCCAAGATTATCAAAGATTTAGATTTATTTGACGATTATACACTATTAATAACTGGAACAGTTCAAGAAGAAGATTGTGATGGACTCTGCTGGCAATATATCATCGAAGAAGATAAAATCAAGCCTGAATTTGTAGTTATTACAGAACCAACTTCTTGTAATATATATAGAGGTCACCGTGGACGGATGGAAATAAAAGTTTCTACACATGGTGTTAGTTGTCATGGGTCAGCTCCCGAAAGAGGAGACAACGCTATATATAAAATGGCTGACATCATAAAAGAGCTCCAAGTATTACACACTTGTTTAAAAAATGATGATTTCTTAGGAAAAGGTAGTTTGACAGTTTCTGAAATTTTCTTTTCTTCTCCTTCTAGATGTGCGGTTGCAGATGGTTGTTCAATATCTATAGATAGAAGGTTGACTTGGGGAGAAAACTGGAATGATGCGTTAGAAGAGATTAAAAATTTACCTTCATCTGCAAAATATAATGCTGATGTGGAACTTTACACTTATGAAAAACCATCCTACACCGGATTAGTATATCCCACACAAGCGTATTTCCCTGCCTGGGTACTATCGGAAGATCATCCTGCTTGTAAAACTCTCATAGATGCATATCAAAACTTATTTGAAGAAAAACCATTGGTAGATAAATGGACTTTTTCCACCAACGGTGTTTCGATAATGGGGAGGTATAGTATACCATGTATTGGATTCGGTCCGGGACATGAAGATCAGGCTCACGCTCCAAACGAAAAAACATGGAAAAGCGAATTAGTGAAAGCCGCTGCAATGTACGCCTCCATCCCAAAGTTGTATATTCAAAAATACTTGTAAAAGGAAGGATTGAAGTGTTAATCAAAAATGGTCTTGTTGTTACCGCCACAAAAGCTGAAAAAAAGGACATTAAAATAGTAGGTGAGAAAATAAAAGAAATAGATGCTAACTTAGATCCTTATATAGATGAAGAGGTAATAGATGCAAGTGGGAAGTATGTTTTCCCTGGTATTATAGATAGTCATACGCATTTCAGCTTACATGCAAGAGGTACCACAAGTATAGATGACTTTTACTGGGGAGGTAGGTCGGCTGCTTTAGGTGGAGTAACCACACACATAGATTTTGCTGATATGGAAGATGCTTCTTTAATGAAGGGATTAGAAAAAAGATTTGAAGAAACTAAAGATTCCGTGATCGATTTTCATTTCCATATGGTTATTAACAACAACTTCGATCCCCTTAAGCAAAATCATCAACTTAAAGAGATCAAAGATTGTGGAATATCTAGTTTAAAAGCTTTCACCACCTACAGAAATATATATATGTTGTCTCCTGAGAAATGGGGACCTTTATTTAGAGCAACCTCAGATAATGATTTAATAGTAGCTGTTCATGCTGAAGATAATGAAATTATTGAAAAAAATATTATCAAATTTCAAAAAGAAAATAAATTAGATGTTCAATACCATCCAGATATAAGGCCAAGTGAAGCTGAACAAAAGGCTGTTAAAGAAATTTGTGAGATTGCACATAAAACTAACGCTTCATTATATATAGTGCATCTTTCTTCTGAAAAAGGCTACCAGGTTGTAAAAGATTACAAGAATTTAGAAGATTTTAAATTGTATGTTGAAACCACTCCTCATTACCTTTTACTAACTAGGGAATTATTAAATGGTCCTAAAGCTAGACTTTATCTTATGACTCCTCCTTTGAGGGAAAGACAAGATAACGAAGCTTTGTGGGAAGGTGTTAAAAAAGGTTTTATAGATGTAATTGCCACTGATCACTGCGCTTACAATGCAGAACAAAAATCAAAGGGTGAAAATTCATTGGATATATTTCCTGGTATTCCAGGAGTAGAAACACTTCTCCCCTTGGTTTATACATATGGAGTAAATAAAGGTTTAATTTCTGTAAATCGATTGGTTGAGCTTCTTTCCACCAATCCTGCAAAAATTTTCAAATTATATCCAAAAAAAGGAACAATAGCTGTAGGTTCAGACGCTGATTTAGTTATTTTTGATCCAAATTTAAAGGAGGTATTAAATAGTTCTAACACCCATTCAAAAGCCGGATACACTCCTTTTGAAGGATTTGAAGTAGAAGGAATCCCTATTACAACTATTTTAAGAGGAAAGGTAATAGTAAAAGATAGAAAATTCATGGGAGAAAAAGGATTTGGAAGGTTCGTAAAAGCCATATAATCATATCGGAGGAGATAAAATGAATACACTTTTTAGGGGAAAGGATTTTATAACTACACAAGAATGGAGTGAAGAAGAATTAGAAACAGTCTTTGAAGTATCCAAAGAACTTAAATTAAGATTTGCACTAGGAGAACCTACGGATCATTTGTTGAGATCAAAAACTATCTTTATGATGTTTTTTGAACAATCTACACGAACTCGAAATTCCATAGAAGCAGGTATCACACAACTTGGTGGACATGCTCATGATCTGACACCAGATAAGATGCAACTTTCTCACGGTGAATCCGCAAAAGACACCGCAATTGTGTTGAGTCGTTTTGGCCATGCCATAGCAATAAGAAACTGCTTCTACGGAATTGGTAACAAGTATCTCAGAGAAGTTGCAAAATATGCAGATGTACCTGTTATCAACCTTCAAGATGATTTCTATCATCCTTTACAAGGGTTGGCAGATTTGATGACAATAAAAGAAAAATGTGGTAATGATCTTAAAAATATTAAAGTCACTATATCTTGGGCTTACGCCACATCACATGCAAAGCCTTTGTCCGTACCTCAAACACAGGCATTATTATTTACAAGGTACGGAATGGATGTCACTATTGCACATCCAAAAGAGTTTCCTCTTATGTCAGAAATCACTGATGAAGCGAAGCAAAACGCAGAAAAACATGGTGGAAGATTAAAGTTCACAAACGATATGGACGAAGCATTCGATGGAGCTCAAATTGTAATTCCAAAGAATTGGGGTGGATTTTTAGGCGTGGAAAATCCTGATACGGATGAAGGGAAAAAACAAATGAAAGAAAATCTTGAAAGGCACAAAGATTGGATCTGTGATGAAAGAAGAATGGCTCTGGCCGATAAAGATGTTCTTTATATGCACGCGATGCCCGCAGACAGAGGCAAAGAAGTAACTGATCCTGTCATCGACGGCCCTCATTCAATAATATATGACGAAGCAGAAAACCGCTTACATACAGCAAAAGCAATCATGGCTTTGACTATGGGAGGAAGACCCTGATCACTATTTGGAGGTGAACAATCATTTTTAAAAGTGTTAATCAACCAAAAAAACGAATCGACGCATACGAAAAGGTAACTGGAAAAGCTAAATTTGCTGATGATTTAGAATTTCCAAATATGTTGTATGCAAAGGTACTTAGATCTAAGTATCCTTCGGCGAGAATATTGAACATAAACTTAGACGAAGCCAAAAAGATTCCTGGTGTAAAAGCAATTATAACCGCAAATGATATACCCAACAACGAATTTGGTGTAATTATCCCCGATCAGCAGGTATTGGCTAAAGAAAGGACTTACTTCATAGGAGATGGAATAGCGGTTGTCGCTGCAGAAACGCCAGAGTCTGCAAAAAAAGCTGTTGAAAGTATAAAAGTAGAATATGATGAGATTTCAGGAATTTTTGACCCATTTGAGTCAAAAAACGCGTCATCCATTCATGAAGATAAAGATAATAATCAAGTTATTCATCACAAACTCAGAAAAGGTAATATAGAAGAAGGGTTTAAAAATTCTGATGTAATTTTAGAAAGGGAGTATCAAACTCAATTTATTGAGCATGCCTACATGGAACCCGAGGTTGTAATTGCCGTTCCTTATGAGAACAATAGTGTAGTTACAATATATGGATCAGTACAAAACCCTTTTGCTTGCCGTAACGCGGTAGCTTCAGTTCTAAAAATTGGCTTCAATCAAGTTAGAATTGTTCAAAATCACATAGGTGGATCTTTTGGTGGTAAAGATGAGGTAATTTCTTCTATGGCTGCTCGAGCCGCTGTTCTAGCTTTAAAAACCAACAGGCCTGTAAAATTAAAAAATACCAGGGAAGAATCAATTATCGAAAGTTATAAGAGGCATCCTTACAATATGAGGTACAAAGTAGGGGCTACAAAAGAAGGCAAGCTACTGGCTATGGAAATAGAGGCAATCGCTGACAGTGGAGCTTACGCGTGCCAAACTCCTTTTGTTACTTGGAGGTCTGTTGTTCAAGCAACGGGCCCTTACGAAATTCCAAATGTAAAGACCGATACTTATGGATATTATACAAACAATGTATACACTGGAGCCATGCGCGGTTATGGATCTCCTCAAGTCATATTTGCCAATGAATCTCTAATGGATGAATTGGCTCAAGAACTTGGAATGAACCCCTTAGAACTTCGATTAAAAAATATTTTTCATGACAATTCCGAAACAGCAAGTGGTCAAAAGCTTGATAATCACAAAGTTAGCCTCGAAGAGGTAATAAAAAAGGCTGCTGATTCGATTAATTTTTTGGAAAAGTACAAAGAGTACAGTAGAGAACAAAAAGGTGACAAAAGAAAAGGAATAGGAATGGCTATAAGTTACAGAGGTTGTAGCTTAGGAGCAGAAGCTGTGGATGCGGCTGGTATCATATTATCTATACAAAAAGATGGTACACTATACCTCTACAGTGGTTTGGCTGAAAATGGGCAAGGTTTAAAAACAGCCTTTTCTCAAATTGTAGCCGAGGAATTGGGGATCGATATTGAAAAGATTAACTTCATGGTTGTCGATACATTAGTTTCCCCAGACAGCGGTTCTACGGTAGCTTCACGTGCAACGTTGGTTGGAGGAAATGCATCACTCGACGCCGCTAAAAATCTTAAAAAGAAATTGACGGATTTTATAGTCAAAAAATATAATTTGGCATTTAAAGAATTAATATTTAAAGATAATTCGATCTATACACCAGATCAAAAAAAGATAATTTCCTTTGATGAAGCTGTTTCCCAAGCATATAACTCTGGTGTCTTTTTATCTTCATACGGTTGGTACAAAGCCCCGGAGATAAGTTGGGATGAAGAAGCAGGGCAAGGCAGACCTTATTTTACATATGTTTATGGATGTCAGATAGCCGAGGTTGAAGTTGATATAGGTACAGGTGAAATAAAAGTGCTTAAAATGGTAGCAGCTCACGATGTTGGAAGGGCAATCAATCCAGCAAGTGTTTTAGGCCAATTTTATGGTGGAATATCAATGGGCCTTGGATATGGGATCATGGAAGAGTTGGATATAAATGAGGGATACATCAATAACACCAATTTTGACGAATATTTGATACCCACAGTTAAAGATATGCCTGATATAACTCCGATTATCGTTGAAAATCCTGATCCTAACGGACCTTACGGAGCAAAATCTATAGGAGAACCCACCTTGGAGTTAGGTGCAGCTGCAATAGCAAATGCGGTAGCCCAAGCGACGGGAAGAAGAATAAGATCTTTGCCTATAAACTTAGAAAAAATACTGGTAGGTCATTCTTTGAAAAAAGGAAGGAAGAAAAAATGATTGAATATGATTTTTTAACCGCTAAAGATGTTGATTCTGCTTTGGAATATTTGCACAAATATGAAAGTATAAAAGTAATAGCTGGTGGAACTGATTTACTGGTAGATATACATAAAGAAAGTTCAAGATTAGAAAAATTTGATTATATTTTAGATATTTCTAATATCAAAGCTCTTAAATTTATAGAAGAAACGAAAGAAACTATCGAGTTAGGACCTTTATGTACACATACAATGTTGATAAATTCAAACATTATTAATAAACATTTTCCATTTCTTGTAACTGCAGCAAAGAGTATAGGGTCCCCCCAGATTAGAAACAGAGGTACCGTTGGAGGGAATATATCCAATGCCTCTCCAGCAGCTGATTTAATTCCTCCGTTGATGGCTTTAAATTCTGAAATAGAGCTGAGCTCTGTAAGAGGGAGAAGACTCGTAAAATTAGAAAATTATATTGTAGGCCCTTACAAAACCAGTAAAAATCATGATGAACTCGTAACTAAAATAATCATACCAAAGGTAGATGAAAATTATCGTTTTAGTTTTCAAAAAATAGGAAGAAGAAGAGCTTTGAATATAGCAAGATTGAACCTAGCTGTGGTTGCGAAAATAAATGAAGAAGACTTAAAAATTGAAGATATAAGAATCGTTCCAGGCTCCGCAACACCTTTTCCGGTAAGATTTAAAAATATAGAAAGAGAAGCACTAAATAAAAAATCTAACGAATTAAATTTAGAAGAGCTAGCAAAAAAAATAGGTGATGAAATGGTAAACATAACTGGCGAAAGATGGTCTACCCCTTACAAAAAACCAGCCTTAGGGGCAATTTTCAAAAAGGCGATGATGGAGATAACAAATTTAAGTGATGGTCGCTAAGTTAGAATAATTGAAACTTACGTTGATGGAGGTATTCAAAAAATGGGAAAAATTGAAGTGACTCTCTATGTGAATAATAAAAAAGAAATATTACAAGTGGAACCAACAGAGCGGCTTCTTGATACTTTACGCAACCGGTTAAAATTAACTAGCGTAAAAGAAGGATGCGATGTGGGAGAATGTGGCGCTTGTACGGTTATTTTAAACGGTGAAGCTGTTCATTCCTGTTTAGTTTTAACAGTTCAAGTGGATGGTTATGAAGTTTTCACCACAGAGGGTTTGGAAATTAATGGAAAATTAGACCCGCTGCAACAATCTTTTATTGATCATCAGGCTGTTCAATGTGGTTTTTGTACCCCTGGTATGCTGATGTCTGCAAAAGCTTTGTTGAATAAAAATCCCAATCCCTCAAGGGAAGAAATAAAAACAGCTATCGAGGGGAATCTTTGCAGATGTACCGGATATCAGCAAATAGTTGAAGCGATAGAAGCAGTTACACAGAATAAGAAAGGGTGATATCTTTGTCGAACATATTGATAAAAAATGCTAAAGTTATTACCACGATGAATACAAATAGAGATCAATTGAAAGATCACGATATTTTAATTAAAGGAAACAAGATAGAGAAAATTGCCAAAAATATAGATTTATCAAACGAACAAATAGATGAAGTTATAGATGGTTCCAAATATTATGTTTATCCAGGGTTGATTAACACTCATCATCATTTCTATCAAACCTTTACTAGAAACACTCCCCAAGTACAAAATGTAGAATTATTCGACTGGTTAAAGTTTTTGTATCCTATTTGGTCAAGATTGACACCAGAGGTTGTTTATTATAGTACTTTAGTTGCCACTGGAGAATTACTTAAAACTGGTTGTACGACATCAGTTGATCACTTCTATGTTTTTCCAAAGAATCAACCATCCGATCTTCTTGACAATGAATTCTATGCAGCAAAAGAAATCGGTATCAGATTACACGGTAGTAGAGGAAGTATGTCATTGAGTGAAAAAGATGGTGGCCTTCCTCCTGACTCGGTAGTTCAAACAGAAAACGAAATCTTGAAAGATTCCCAAAGAATTATTGAAAAATTTCACGATCCCTCCCCATTTTCTATGCATAGAGTTATTCTAGCCCCTTGTTCTCCATTCTCTGTAACTTCAACATTACTTAAGCAATCTATTCAATTAGCAAGAGAGTATAGTGTCTGCAGTCATACACATTTAGCTGAAACAAAAGACGAAGAAAGTTTTTGTATTGAGACTTTTGGGAAGAGGCCATTAGAATACATGGAGAGTTTAGATTGGTTAGGTCCTGATGTATGGTTTGCCCATGGGGTTCATTTCAATGAAGAAGAGATAGATAAGTTGGCATTAACTCAAACAGGGGTTGCTCACTGTCCCGTTTCAAATTCAAAACTCGCCTCTGGAGCTGCAAACATTCCCTATATGTTAAAAAAAGATGTAAAAGTTAGCTTAGCTGTGGATGGGAGTGCAAGTAACGACTCTTCTAATATGATTTTAGAAATGAAAACCGCTTTTTTGATGAGTCGATTAATCTACGGTATAAGCGCTATCAATGCTGAGGATGTACTGCGTATGGCTACAAAGGGTGGAAGTGAAGTTATAAACCAACCAGAAATTGGAAGTTTAGAGGAAGGTAAATCCGCAGATATGTTCTTAATCCGTTGGGATCGATTAGGTTATACAGGAGGTCTTTACGATCCTATATCCATGCTTATTAATACTGGAGATTCTCAAATCGTAGATATGACAATCGTCAATGGAGAAATAGTTGTAAAAGATGGTGAACTTGTCAAAGTCGATGAAAGAAAAATCATAAACAAAGCTAATGAACTTTCTAAAATGATGGTTGAAGCCTGAAATTTGGAGGGGAAAAACATGATGTTAATAGGTAACGCCACTATTCTCACCTTTGATGAAGAAATCCCTATAATTGAGAATGGTGCACTATTAATAGAAGGCAAAAAAATAAAAGAAATAGGAGAGACTGAAGCTTTACTTCAAAAATATCCAAACGCTGTTTTCAAAAACGCCCAAGATAAAATTCTAATGCCAGGTTTGATAAATACTCACACACACCTGTACAGCACTTTCGCCAGAGGTATGAATTTAAAAACCGACATCCCTCCACAAAACTTTTTAGAAATATTAGAAAAATTGTGGTGGCGATTGGACAACACTTTAAACGAAGAAGATATTTATTATAGTGCGTTATTTGCAATATTAGATTGCATAAAAAACGGAGTAACAACGATTTTTGACCATCATGCAAGTTTTAATTATATAGATGGAAGTTTGGATATCATCGCGCAAGCTGTCATGGAAGCAGGTATAAGAGCCAATCTTTGTTATGAAGTATCAGATAGACATGGACAGGCTAAAAGCGATGCCTCTCTAAAAGAAAATGAAAGGTTTATTAGAAAAATTCAGGATTCTGGGAACGATAAATTAGGCGGAATGATTGGGCTACACGCTTCTTTTACCCTTGAAGACAGAACTTTAAACAAGGCATCAGAGTTAGCTGACGAGTTAGACGTTCCTTTCCATATTCATGTAGCAGAAGGGATAGAAGATTTGCAAGACAGTGTAAAAAGAGGTTACAAAGGTGTAGTCGATAGATTATCGAAATTTAAAATATTAAGACCTCATGCCTTAGCTGTTCATGGCGTTCATATAAAGAAGGAAGAGATTCCAATATTGAAGGAAAGTGGTGCATACATTGTTCATAATCCGGAATCAAACATGGGGAACGCTGTAGGAGCGGCTCCAATAAAAGATTTCTTTGATCACGGAATCCTAACCGGATTGGGAACAGATGCCTACACGCACGATATGTTTGAAAGTATAAAAGTTGCAAATTTACTCCAAAAGCATCAATTAGGTGATCCACAGGCAGGATGGAGCGAAGTTTACAACATGGCGTTTAATAATAATGTGCAAATTGCTTCCAACCTTTTAAACCTAAAAATAGGAAAGATAAAAGAGAATTTTCCAGCCGATTTAATAATAGTGGATTATATCTCCCCAACACCCGTTAAAAAAGACAACGTTTATTCCCACATTCTTTTTGGAATGAACGGTGGGATGGTTGAAACCGTTATTATAGACGGCAAAATTATTATGGATAATCGGGAGGTGACGGTTTTAGATTATGAAAGAATACACAGGAGAACTCGGGAGCAAGCGAGAAGATTTTGGGAAAGATTCTGATCAATACTTTGCTCCCAAAACATTGAAAGAAGCTACAGAGATACTCTCAAGATACAGTCCTAACATCAAAATCATCGCGGGTGGCACAGATGTTTTGGTAGATTATTTTGACCGTCTTTTTGAAATAGAAAGGTGGATGAGCTTAAAAAACCTCGATGAACTGAAAAAAATCGAAATCAACAATGATCGAGTCGAAATTGGTGCTTTAGTCACCCATGATGAATTAGAAAAATCTAAAATTGTACAAAAATATTTTTCACTTATCAGTCAAGCTGCATGGGATGTTGGATCACCCCAAATCAGAAACATGGGTACCATAGGTGGGAATATTGCAAATTCTTCCCCAGCAGGAGATTTATTACCTCCTTTAATCGCATATGACGCCGTATTCAAACTAACTTCCCAAAACGAAACTCGTGAAGTACCAGCACAAGATTTTTTTCTGGGACCCAAAAAAAACGTACTTAGAAAGAATGAAATCATCGAAAAAATTATCATTCCAATACCCCAAAAACATGCCTATGGAAAATGGTTCAAAGTTGGAAAAAGAAATGCTTTAATAATTTCAAGTATAACGTTGGCTATTGTTGTGACCTTCGATGATGATGAACGCATAAAAACAGTGAAATGTTGTCTTGGCTCTGTGGCTCCCGTTCCAGTTGAAATCTCACAAATTCAACCTTTGATGGTTGGCAAAAAGTTAAAAGAAATAGATTATTCTCAGATTGGAAAAGTGGTTTCTGAAAATATTTCACCAATAGACGACATAAGAGGAACCAAAGAATATCGAATAGAAGTTGCAAAAAATCTAACAGTTAACGCTTTAAATGAAATAGAAAGGATGGTGAGGGTAGATTGAAAATAAGCTTTACCATAAATGGTATTAATAGAAAATGCAATGTAAATTCAACTACCCGATTGTTGGATTTAATTAGGGACGATCTGAATCTTACAGGTACAAAAGAAGGTTGTGGAAAAGGAGAATGTGGCGCATGTACGGTTATAATGAACGATAAAATCGTAGCCTCTTGTTTAGTACTTGCATATGAAGCTGATGGTGCAGAAATAGTCACTATTGAAGGTTTAAGCGATAAAAATATTTTACATCCTATTCAACAGGCATACATCGAAACAGGAGCGGTACAATGTGGATTTTGTACACCTGGATTCATATTAGCAACTAAGAAACTTCTCGATGAAATTCCTAACCCAACGGAAGAAGAAATAAAAAGGGGATTATCTGGCAATATCTGTAGATGTACAGGATACCAAAAAATAATAGACGCGGTTAAACTCTCGGCCACTAAAATTGCTGAGTATAAGCGAGGTGAGAAAGTTGAAATCAAATAAATACGTGGGAGAGAATGTCTTCAAAGTTGACGCCAAAGACAAGGTGACTGGTAAAGCTTTTTATCCCGATGATATATACCTCGAAGACATGCTCTATGTGAAAGTTAAACGCGCAACCCATCCACATGCTTACATTCATAAGATCGATGTCTCTAAGGCAGAATCATTACCTGGAGTGATTAAAGTTATAACTGCTAAAGATTATCCACATTTGAAAAAGTTTGGATTGATAATAAAAGATCAACCCGTTCTAGTTGGGATAGGAGAAAAGACCCGTTTTATGGGAGACGCATTGGCAATTGTCGTTGCAAAAAGTAAAGAAATTGCCTCCAAAGCAATTAATTTAATCAATGTAGAGGTTAAAGAATTAGAGGTAATTACAGATCCTTTCAGGGCAATGGAAGAAGACGCCCCAAAAATTCATGAAGATGGAAACATACTCATTACTCATCAATTAAACAAAGGAGATATTAAAAAAGGCTTTGAGGAATCTGAGGTAATAATAGAAAGAGAGTACAAAACACAACATATCGATCAACTACCTTTACAAGTAGAGTCTGGTGTGGCTGTTTACGATGAAAAAACTGGTGTAATAACTATTTGGGCAGCTACACAATGGCTTCATGATACACAAGCAGACATAGCCCAATCTTTGAATTTACCCAAAGAAAAAATTAGAATAATACAACCTGTTATTGGAGGAGCATTTGGAAGAAAAGAAGATATTTCAGTACATATACACTTAGCATTGGCTGCAATGACTACAAAACACCCTGTTAAATTAACTTACACAAGAGAAGAATCTATGATCGCTCAATCCAAAAGGCATCCTTTGTATATAAAGGCAAAAACTGGAGCCACTAAAGATGGAATTCTAAAAGCATGGGAGGTTGAAGTTGTAGGAGATACTGGGGCATATGCATCTAGTGGCCCTGCTGTTGTACATAAAGGTATGTACCATTGTACAGGGCCATACAATGTACCTAACGTTAAGGGTATCGCCCATACCGTTTACACTAATAATACATACGCTGGTGCTATGAGAGGATTTGGAACAACTCAAATGGCTTTCGCATATGAATCTCAAATGAACATATTAGCTGAAAAGTTAGACATGGATCCAGCAGAACTTAGACTTAAGAATGCCTATAGAATTGGCTCAACTACGCCAAATGGTCAAAGACTCACACAAAGTGTAAACGTCGTTGAAACAATAGAAGAAGCTTTAAAACTTTCCAGTAAGAAAGAGGGTGTTTGACATTGAAGAAAAAAGGGAGAGGTATGGCGACGATAATGTTTGGATATGGTTATGGTGAAGGATTTCCCGATTTTTCTTATGCTACCATAGAATTTACTGATGATGAAAAGGTTTTGGTGGTAACCGCCGCCGCAGATGTAGGACAAGGAGTTTTAACGGTTGTCACTCAAATTGCTGCAGAAGTCCTTTCTGTTGGGGTTGAAAAAATAAAAGTTATTCAAGGTGATACCCACAAAACTATGAATTCAGGTTCAACCTCTGCAACTCGTCAAACCACCTTTACAGGGAATGCAGTAAAACAAGCTTGTGAAAATTTAAAGGGAAAAATCTTCCATTATGCAAGCTTAGAGTTCAACAGTAATTATCCAGAATTAACTTTGAAAGATGGAAAAGTCATTTACAATCCTAACCCTGATAAAACTCTTACTTACTGGGATTTAAAAAGAAAGGTAGAAGAAAAAGGAGAAAGTTTGAAAGGTGAATCAACGTACTTCCCTCCAACGTACTCTCCCGACCTAATATCCGGCCAGGCTGAGAAAGTATACGTTGCCTACACCTTTATGACTCAGGTGGTCGATGTGGAAGTCGACACAGTCACTGGAAAAGTTGATGTCAAAGATGTGTACACAGCCCTTGATTGTGGAAAGGCTATAAATCCAACAAATGTAGAAGGGCAGATCGAAGGTGGTACAGTGCAAGGAATAGGGATGGCCCTTATGGAAGAACAAATGATAAAAAATGGAATCACGTTAAATCCAAATATGACTGGTTACTTGGTTCCAACTTCTATGGATGTTCCAAATTTTCACTCAGTTTTAGTAGAAAATGAAGATGCAATTGGACCATTTGGAGCAAAAGGTGTTGGAGAACCGACAATCATTGCAGCTTCTCCTGCCATTGCGAACGCTATTTATGATGCCATAGGTGTCAGGTTTTATGATTTACCTATCACCCCAGAAAAAATTCTTAAAGCTCTAAAAGAAAAAGAAGATGATTAAAAAGAATATTTTTCTTACAGGTTCTGTGGGTGTAGGTAAATCAACGATTATACGTAAAGTGATCAAGCAACTATCATTAAATGTATCTGGCTTTTCAGTTGATAGAGAAGGTAAAAAAAATGATTGGAACTCTTTTTATTTAGTAGAAGCATCATCTTATAATAATGACGAGCAATCTAAAAAATCTGAATTCAACAGATTTGCCTTCAGAAATGACTACTCTAAAAATTGGGAGATAAATATTCAAGTATTTGACGAAATCGGGGTACAACTTCTTACAAACATTGACTATGCTGACGTAGTAATCATGGACGAATTGGGTAGATTCGAGTTATCTGCTTACCAGTTTCAAAAGAAAGTAGAAGAAGTTCTTGCTAGTGACAAACCTGTTTTAGGCGTAATAAAAGATGAATCTAATGCATTTTTGGATAAGATAAGGAATAGAAAAGACGTTCAAATATTTAGAGTGACCTTAGAAAACCGCGAAGAAGTTTACAAAGAGGTTTTGAGTTTGATAAAGCAAATACTTTCAATGAAGGAGTGAATTTATGGCTGACATATCTGTAGACTTATTAGGAATGTTGTTGAAAACCCCTGTAATGCCTGCTGCTGGACCCCCTATTAAGGATGGAGAGAGTGCTCACAAAGCCAAAGAAGGTGGAGCTGGAGCAATCGTTACTAAAACGGTTTCGGTGAGAGCTGCAAAAGTTCCGAAGCCTAATATGGCTCAAGTAAAAGGAGGATTCATAAATACCGAACTTTGGTCTGAGTTATCCTTAGAACAATGGATTGAAAAAGAATACCCCAAGGTTGTTGAAACAGGTTTGCCTGTGATAATAGGCGTTGGGTACACATCTGATGACATAAAGGAAGTAATACCAAAAGTAGAACGATTCTCTGATGCCTTTGAACTCTCTACCCATTATCTTGGCAATGATCCAACACCTATGATTAATAGTATAAAAGCCGCAAAAGAAAGCACAGATCTTCCCGTTATGGTAAAACTTAGTCCCCAAGTAGATATTCCTACGTTTGCAAAAGAGGCTGAAAAGGCTGGAGCAGATGGTTTAGTCTTAATAAACTCTTTCGGTCCGACGTTAGATATTGATTTAGAAAGCGGTAAACCTTTGTTGGGAAGTGAGAGAGGTTATGGATGGTTATCAGGTCAAGCAATATTTCCTTTAGCTTTGAGGGCAGTTTTTGAGGCTGTAAGATCGATTAATATTCCAGTAGTTGGAGTAGGTGGAGTCAGTACAGGCAAAGAAGCCATAAAGATGATAATGGCAGGAGCCCAAGCTGTTCAAGTCTGTACCGCTGCCATTTTAAATGGAGCTCAAATATATAACAAAATTGCCAACGAAATTGAAAAGTATCTGGATGACCATGGTTTCAACTCCCTAGAAGAAATTAGAGGAATCGCTCAAAAAAATACTATTATTCAGCCAAATTATAAATTGATAGTCCCAGCCATTAACGATGAAAAATGCACTGAATGTGGATTATGTGTTAAAAGTTGTGTTTACGATGCAATTCGTCTTGTAAAAGATCTCCACAGTGTGAGAATAGATACAAATAAATGCGTTGGTTGTGGATTATGCGTAACAAGATGTAATTTCAATGCTCTGTCCTTATCTTTGTAGAGGGGGGTAATACTATTGTCAAACAAAGATCTATTACCAATAGCTTTAGGAAAGGAAAAAGCGGATTTAGTATTCAAAAACGGAAAAATAATAGACGTTTTTAACGAAAAAGTTATCGAAGAAGATCTAGCTATTTCCAATGGAGTAATCATCGGCTTTGGAAATTATGAAGGTAAAGTAGAAGTTGACGTAGGAGGAAAATTCATATCTCCAGGTTTTATAGACGCACACCTACATTTAGAAAGTGCCATGGTTACAATAGAAGAATTCGCCAAGACGGTCATCCCTCTAGGGACATTGACTCTTGTTGCAGATCCACATGAGATAGCAAATGTAGCTGGGGAGGTTGGTATAAAATATTTCTTAACAATTGGGAATAACTTACCATGGAATTTTAATTTAATGATACCCTCGTGTGTGCCTGTTAAACCTTTCGATAAATCAGGATCGGTACTGAACGCTGAAAAAATAAAAGAATTAATTGCAGAAGGAAGCTTTTTTGGTCTGGGTGAGGTTATGGATTATGAAGGAGTCATAACAGGACAAGATTATATATGGGATAAGATTGAACTAATGAAGAACCATTTCATTGATGGACATGCACCAAAATTAGAAGGCAAATTTTTAAACGCATATCTTTTGGCTGGAATCATGGCTGATCACGAAACCACATCCCCCGATGAGGCATTAGAAAAGGTTTCAAAAGGTATGTACATAATGGTTAGGGAAGGTTCAGTTACTAGGGATCTTCAGAGCTTGTTACCTGCAATTAACGATAAAAACAACTGTAACTTTTTATTTGCCACAGATGACAAACACCCTGAAGACCTTATCTCAGAAGGCCATATAAATTTTATGATTAAAAAGGCTATAAAACTAGGAATGGAACCACTTAGAGCGATAAAACTTGCCACTCTAAATGCTGCACGTTCTTTAGGATTACACCATTTGGGAGGTATTGCTCCAGGTTATAAAGCCGATCTTCTGATAATCGACAATTTAGATGATTTGAACGTTTTACAAGTTTACAAAGACGGAAAAAAAGTAGCAGAAAACGGAAAAGCATTATTCCAAGTTGATTTTAATAACTTAGAAAAGCCTCCGTCCATTTTTCATTCTGTAAATATTGCCCCCATTAAAGAAGAGGATTTCAATATTCCTAAGGGGAAAACTTACCACGTTATCAGCATGATTCAGGATCAGATCATCACAGAAGATGAGTCTTTCTCATTTCCAGATAGTTTTGAAGAAGAAGGTTTTATAGGATATAATATAAATAAAATTGCAGTTGTAGAGAGACACAAAAGGACTGGAAAGGTTGGTTTGGGTTTGATAAAAGGTTTTGGATTAAAGTCTGGTGCCATTGCGAGCTCCATAGCTCATGATTCTCACAACATTATTGTTATAGGTACAAATTCAAGAGATATGAAGATGGCAGTAGACAAGATAGCTGAAATTCAGGGTGGAATTGTGATTGCTAATAACCAAAATATCGTTGATTTCATAGACTTACCCATTGGAGGACTTATTTCCACTGACCCCATTGGAAAAGTTTCCGACAGGCTTCAAGTAATAAGGAAGATTGCCCATGATTTAGGGGTCAAAATAAACAGTCCTTTCATGACATTGGCGTTTATGGGATTACCAGTGGTTCCTAAGTTGAAGATAACATGCGATGGGTTATACGATGTTGAAAATCATACTTTTGTATCATTGGTTGTAAATTGATATTTTAAAAGGGGGTTGAACTTATGGCAAACACTCAGCAAGAAGGATTTTTGGAAAGGGCTTTCAAGTTAAAAGAGAACGGTACAAACGTTAGAACTGAGGTCTTAGCCGGTATCACAACGTTTATGACGATGGCTTATATCATCTTCGTAAACCCTTCTATACTTAGTGATGCAGGAATGCCTTTCAACGGGGTCTTTATAGCAACTATAGCGGGAGCAATTTTAGGTACTGTAATGATGGCCTTACTGACCAATTATCCATTTGCATTGGCTTCAGGAATGGGTTTAAACGCTTTCTTTGCCTATTCAGTCGTAATAGGTATGGGAGTCTCTTGGCAAACCGCTCTAGGGATAGTTTTTTTGGAAGGTATCATCTTTATTGTACTTAGTATTACACCCGTAAGACAGATGATCGTTAATTCGATTCCAATGAGTCTGAAAACGGGGATAAGTTCTGGTATTGGTTTGTTTATTGCTTTTATAGGTTTGCAAAACGCCGGCATAGTAATAGCAGATCCTGCAACATTGGTAAGAATGGGAGACTTATTTTCTGGAACCGCTTTAATAGCGTTATTGGGTCTAATCATAACTGGAATTTTACACGCTTTAAGGGTAAAGGGGTCACTATTGTTAGGAATTATAATAGCTACGATCTTAGGACTTTTCAACGGAGTCACACCAACACCTGAAGGTGTTGTGGCATTGCCAAGAATGGCTGATTGGTCTCAAGTTTTGTTCCAACTCGATATCAAATCTGCATTTAATATCGGCATGATAGGTGTTTTGATTTCGTTCTTATTTGTAGATCTATTTGATACAGCAGGTACGCTAGTAGGGGTTAGTCAGCAAGCAGGTTATTTGAAAGAAGACGGTTCCTTACCAAAAGCAGATAGAGCTCTCTTAGCTGACGCTATTGCTACTACTGGTGGTGCACTCTTCGGAACCAGTACTGTTACAACATACGTTGAATCTGCGTCAGGTGTTTCTGAAGGTGGAAGAACAGGGTTAACAGGTATCGTTGTTGCTATTTTATTCTTCCTTTCCTTATTTTTTCAACCTATAATAGCTATAGTACCCGGTGCAGCAACAGCACCAGCATTGATAATCGTTGGGGTAATGATGTTATCAAATATAAGAAGCATAAAATGGGAAGATTTTACAGAAGTTTTTCCCGCTTTCGTTGCAATGATAGTAATGCCTTTAACTTATTCCATTTCTAACGGAATAGCTTTAGGCTTTATAACCTATCCTTTAATTAAATTATTCACTGGCAAAGGTAAAGAAGTACATTGGTTAGTATACGTTTTGTGTGCTTTATTTATTGTTTACTTTATTTGGCTCTAAATCATTTAGGTAGGAAGTGGGTTTTACAATGATATCAGCGGTGGTATTAGCAGCTGGTGAATCCTTAAGAATGGGAACTCCTAAACAGATTTTACCTTGGGAAAATACAACTGTTTTAGAAAGCATTATCATCAAACTTATGAAATGCCAATATATAGACGATGAAATAATCATTGTATTAGGAGGTAACTTTGAGAATATAATTCCACTTTTTTCGAAGTATGAAGACCACCGTTTGAAAATAGTAAAGAATAAAAATTACAAAAAAGGTATGTTAACAAGTGTGTGGAGTGGTTTGAACTCATTATCCAATAATTCTGAATACATACTTTTCACACTTGGAGACATGCCTTTAATCAAAATAGAAACATTCAACACACTTGCTAGCTTTGCTATAAAAAACAAAACAATTGTTTTGGCACCTACTTATCATGGGAAAAGAGGCCATCCATTGATTGTACATAAAAGTCAAATACCAGATATTTATCAGTTATCAGGACCTGGAGGGTTAAGAACACTTTTAAGTAAATATCCTGAAAGAGTAACACTGCACGAAGTCCATGATGAAGGTATTACCATAGATATTGATACCTTTGAAGATTACAATATATATCTAAAAAAACAAAAGGGAGATGATAGTGAGTGAAGAGATTTTCATCCTTTTTTTTACTTTTGTTTCTTTTAACTTTCGCATATGCATTATTTGCCAATACAATAACGGTTACTGATATGGCAGGAAGGGAGGTAACAATACCTTCTAAAATAGAACGTATCGTGACAACTTACAAACCTGCTACTCAATTCGTATTTGCATTAAATGCTCAAAGAATGCTTGTTGGCGTGGATAATACATCAACAAGAGAAAAATTATTTACTTCAATTTATCCGGAAGTAGAACTGTTAGTAGAAGTGGGTTCAAAAAGAGAAGGGATAAATATTGAAACAGTGGCATCTTTAAATCCTGATTTAGTAATACTATTTCCACATAACCAAGCCGAATTCACAGCTTCCAAATTAGAAACGTTAGGGATTTCTACAATTATTATCAATCCTGAAAGTTTAGAAGAAATACGGGAAACCAACCGATTATTAGGAGAAGTATTGGGATTAGAAGATAGAGCAAAAATTGTAGATAAACAGTTTGATAATATTTTAAAATTGTTGGAAAAGACTAAAAACTTGCCGCAGGCTCAGAAAAAAGTTGTCTATTTCGCTAATTCTCAACTATTGGATACAGTGGGAAAAGATATGATGCAAACGGATATGATAGAGTGGGCTGGTGGAATAAATCCAGCAGCAAAAAGTGATGCTGGATTTATAAAAATATCTCCAGAGCAGTTAATAGCTTGGAATCCTGATGTCATAGTTACGTCCCAAACCTTTCAAGGAGATATTGAGGAACTTTATAAAGAAGAAAAATATCAAAACGTTAAGGCTTTTAAAAACAAGCAAATTTACCGTTTCCCATCAGTGCTAGAGCCATGGGATTATCCAAATCCATCATCTTATTTGGGTATGCTTTGGTTAGCAACAAAAATACATCCTGAACTTTTTTCGGATGTTGATTTTGATAAAGTAGCTGACGAATTTTATTACACTTTGTACGGAGTTTCATACAGGGAATTGTTATCTAAAATTGGAAATTAAATCATTAAACTTATTTATATGGAGATATTAATATGCACATTCACAATAAGAATCAGACTCCAGGTCAACATCAAAAAAGAACACTTCTCTATCTTTTATTAATTCTGTTATTGTTATTTATTATTTCACTTTTTGTTGGAAGATACAAAATCTCGTTCGTTGAAATTATTAACACGATAAAAAACTTACTCTTACATAACGATATACAAAGTAGTAACGATTGGTTAGTTTTCTTTCACATTCGTTTGCCGAGAATTATATTGGTAATGTTTGTGGGTTCTGTTCTATCTATAACTGGTGCAACATATCAAAGCGTTTTTAGAAATCCATTGGCTTCTCCTTCTATCCTTGGTGTGTCAGCCGGATCAGCATTTGGAGTAGCTTTGGCTATTTTGATCAACGAAGAATCGTTATTTGATACTTACTTATTATCTTTTCTGTTAGGGTTAGTTGCCGTTCTTTTTACGTTTTTTATTTCCGTTTGGAGTAAAGTGAAGGGGGTTACCGTTCTTGTTTTGGCAGGAATGGCGGTAACCTCTTTCTTCAACGCATGTGTCTCTTTAGTACAATACTTAGCAGATCCTTACGAAAAATTACCAAATATCGTATTTTGGTTAATGGGAAGTTTTAACAGGGCAGGTTGGAGAGAAGTATATATTTCATTATTTACAATGCTTCCAGGGATAATAATTCTACTTATTTTAAGATGGTATTTGAACGTCATGTCTATGGGAGAAGAAGAAGCATTATCCATGGGAATAAATGTTCGAAGAATGAGAATTTTATTGATCATTGTAAGTACCGTTATGGTTGCCCCTACCGTAGCTGTTGCAGGTCAGGTAAGCTGGATTGGTTTGATTACTCCACATATTGCGAGGTACATAATAGGTGCAAATCATAGGTACATGCTTCCTGCAACGTGCATTTTAGGCTCTGTACTTCTGCTTATTATGGACAACATCGCGAGAACAATCACACCTGCAGAGATTCCTATAAGTATCGTTACCGCTTTTATAGGCGCACCTTTTTTTGTCTATCTTTTATTAAGAAGAAGAGAAAGTGGGTGGAATCAATGATATCCATTAAGAATATATCCTTTTCATACGATACAGTTAGAGATACCATTAAAAATATAAGTTTTACTTTGAACAAAGGAGAACTGATTGCCTTGTTAGGACCTAATGGTTCAGGTAAAACAACTATACTAAAATGTTTAAACGGCACATTGAAACCAAAAACTGGTGAAATCTATATAGAAAATCATAATATTAAAAATCTAAGTTATAAAGAAATAGCAAAATTCATAAGTGTAGTTCCTCAAGAACACTCTGCTATATTTTCATACCTTGTGATAGATATAGTAGCTATGGGGATAACTCCCTATCTTTCTTTTGGAAGGATGCCCACAAAAAAAGACTATAGGACGGCATATACAAAGTTAGAATTTTTCAATATTCAACACCTTGCTGAAAAAAATTACAATCAATTAAGTGGCGGAGAAAAACAATTGGTGCTAATTGCAAGAGCCTTAATGCAAAATACGGATTACTTAATTATGGATGAACCAACGTCCCATTTGGATTTTAAGAATCAACATCTATTGATGAAAGAATTAAAAAAATTGAGTGAAAACGGGAAGAGTGTCATTACAGCTCTTCACGATCCTAATCTGGCTTTAAGATTCTGTGATAGAATAATAATGGTAAAAAACGGTGAAGTAATTTTTAGTGGTGAAAACACCAAAGTTATGAACCCACACAATTTACAAATCTTGTACGATGCACCAGTTTCGATGAATAAAGTGGAAGATGTAAGTATAATTTACATCAACTAGCAGAATATTGTGAACTAATACCCCTAGAAGGTGACATTATGGAAGGAACAAAAATAAGTGAAAAAACAAAGTTTAACATAAGTAAAGGATTCCCAGTTTTAGGTACGTCTATCGAAAAAGGTGGAGTTAATTTTGGTGTTTTTTCAAGAAACGCGACATCAGTTATTTTGGAGATATATGAAAATTACTATGATGAAGAACCAATGTTTAAATACGTTCTCGATAAAAAAGAAAATAGAACCGGTAATATTTGGCATGTTTTTGTTGAACAAGTAAGAGCCGGAATGTCTTTCGGTTGGCGTATGAATGGCCCCTACAAACCAGAGAAAGGATTTAGATTCAACAAAAACAAATTGCTTTTGGACCCTTATGCCAAAGTTATTGGGGGAACGTTAGATTTTACAGAAGAGTCTATTTTTGGTTATAATAAAAATGATCCGAAAAAAGACCTTAGTTTTTCCACTTTGGATTCTGCAAGATCTCAAGTCAAATCCATCATTTGGGATAGTCGTGAATACAATTGGAAGAACGATGAGCATCCACGTTATAAACTAAACGACATAATTATTTATGAACTGCATGTCAGGCTTTACACGATAAATCCAAATTCTCATGTAGAACATCGAGGAACTTATAAGGGAATCGCGGAAAAAATAAATTATTTAAAAGATTTAGGAGTAAACGCCATTGAACTAATGCCTATTTTTGCTTTTCCTTTGAACGATACCCCCAACGTTAATCCTATAACTTGTGAAAAATTAAAAAATATATGGGGTTACAATCCGGTTAACTTTTTTGCTGTGACGAGTAATTACAGATATGGTGTAAAAATTGGGGAGGAAATAATCCAGTTTCAGGATTTAGTTTTTGAATTACACAAAAATGGAATAGAAGTGATATTGGACGTTGTCTTTAATCACACAGCAGAAGGAAATGAATTGGGACCAACTCTCAATTTTAGAGGTTTAGAAAACTCCGTTTATTATCTTTTGAACAAAGATAACCCAAGATATTATGAAAATTTTTCAGGAACTGGAAACACTATTAATTCAAGCCATTACGTGGTGAAACAAATGATTTTGGATAGCTTGAGGTATTGGGTTTCCGAAATGCATGTAGATGGTTTCCGGTTCGATCTCGCTTCCATTTTAGGGAGAGATTCAAAAGGAAATTGGATTGGCGATCTGTCTCTGTTAAAAGACATTGCTGATGATCCTATCTTGGCAGGAACTAAACTCATAGCGGAAGGTTGGGATGCCGCTGGAGGATACTACGTTGGTGATTTTCCTACGGGATGGGCAGAATGGAATGGAAAGTTCAGAGACACGGTAAGAAGATTTGTGAGAGGCGATAATGGTGTAGTTTCAGATTTAGCAACAAGAATAGCTGGAAGTCCAGATCTTTTTGAAAAAAGAGGTAGAAAGCCTTACCATAGCGTCAATTTTATTACTTCTCACGATGGATTTACCATGTGGGATTTAGTTTCCTATAACAATAAACATAATGAAGCTAATGGGGAAAATAATCGTGACGGAACCAACGCTAATTATAGTTTCAATTACGGGGTTGAAGGAGATACTAACGACGAAAATATAATAAGACTCAGAAAACAACAAATTAAAAATTTCATCACAATATTAATGGTATCACAAGGGTTACCAATGATTTTAATGGGTGATGAATTCTGTAGAACTCAATTTGGTAACAACAATGCTTACTGTCAAGATAATCACATTTCATGGGTTGATTGGAGCAGAAAATTAAAATTCAATGATATTTTTAATTTCACAAAAAATATGATCAACTTTAGAAAAAGTCATTGTGCTTTAAGAAGAGACCGATTTTTCACAGGAAGAGATCTAAGTGGTGATGGAATAGCAGACATAACTTGGCATGGAGTTAAGCCTTTTAAACCCGATTTCGGATATTATTCTCACAGTCTTGCTTTCATGATAAGCGGCGAAGACTATATTCAAGGATGTAAAGAAAGAGACAATGATATATATGTGGTTTTAAATTCTTTTATAAAAGATTTGCAATTTGAAATTCCAAAATTACCGAATGGGAAAAAATGGTATAGGGTAGTAGATACATCCCAAGAATCACCCAAAGATTTTCTCTTAGAACCTTCTATAATTCAAGATAATTACTACACAGTACATTCAAGGAGCTCAATAGTTTTAATTTCAAAAAAATAAAAAGGAGGAGTTTTTCAATGCTTTCTGATATTGAAATTGCAAGATCTGCAAAACTCAAAAAAATTGATTTAATAGCCAACGAGCTGGATATTCCAGAGGAGTACTACAACCTTTACGGTAAAAATATCGCCAAAGTTTCCCACAAATATTTGAACGAGCTTAACTTCAAAAATGACGGTAATTTAATAATGGTTACAGCTATTACTCCAACTCCTGCCGGTGAAGGAAAAACTACAACAAGTATCTCTCTATCCATGGCTTTAAACAAAATCCACAAAAGATCGATAGTAACACTAAGAGAACCTTCTTTGGGTCCGGTAATGGGTATAAAAGGTGGAGCAGCAGGAGGAGGGTATTCTCAAGTCCTCCCTATGGAAGACATAAACTTACATTTTACAGGAGACATTCATGCTATTTCCTCAGCGCATAACTTGGTGTCTGCAGTTTTAGACGATTATATAAAGTACAACAAATGTGACATAGATTCAACCGAAGTCTCTTGGCCTCGCACTATGGACATGAACGATAGGGCCTTGAGAGAAATAATAGTTGCCTTGGGTGGAAAGAAAAACGGTTATCCTAGACAAGACGGTTTTATAATCACCGCTGCTTCAGAAATAATGGCAATATTATGTTTGGCAGAAAATCTTGAAGATTTAAAGAAAAAATTATCTAATATAGTAGTTGCACGAAATAAAAAGAGAGAGCCAGTGACTGTAAAAGATTTAGAAATTACAGGTGCTCTTTCTGTATTGTTAAAAGATGCAATTAATCCTAACTTAGTTCAAACAATAGAAAATACACCTGCCTTCGTTCATGGTGGACCATTTGCAAATATAGCTCATGGTACCAATTCTATTTTAGCAACTAAACTTGCTTTGAAACTTTCTGATTTCGTTGTAACCGAAACTGGTTTTGGTTCTGATTTAGGAGGAGAAAAATTCTATGATTTTGTTTCTCCGACTTTTGGGTTAAAACCATCAGCAACGGTTTTGGTAGCTACAATAAGGGCTTTAAAATACCATGGGGGACAAGACAAAAAAGAGTTGAATACACCCAACCTTGAAAGTTTAGAAAAAGGGTTGCCCAACTTGCAGGTTCATGTTGAAAACCTTAAAAAATATAATATTCCTGTGGTTGTCTCTTTAAATAAATTTTACTCAGATACAGATGACGAAATCAATATGGTAAAAAATTATTGTGATAAATTAGGCGTAGAGGTAAGTGTCAACGAAGGGTTTGAGAAAGGTTCAGAAGGTGCTATAGACTTAGCTGAAAAAGTTGTAAAAGCTAGTGAACAGCAATCCGAATTGAAAAGTATATACAATTTTGAAGATCCTTTAGAAGTTAAAATAGATAAGTTAGCAAAAAATATTTATCGCGCCGCTAAGGTTGAATATTCTTCACAGGCCTTATCAACAATGAAATTTTTGAAAAAATACGGATACGAAAATCTCCCTGTAATTGTAGCAAAAACCCAGTCTTCCATATCCGACGATCCTAAAAAACTTGGATTTCCAAAAGATTATACATTCACAATACGCGATTTTGAACTTTCTGCGGGTGCTGGTTTCATTGTGGCATTGGCCGGGGATATATTGAGAATGCCTGGACTTTCAAAGATCCCAAATGCCGTCAATATGGACATAGACAAGGAAGGAAACATTTCCGGATTGTCATAAAAAAACTAATAGAAAGATACTTATTTAGCTTCATTTCACACAAAGAGCTATATCATTGCTTTTAGGGGGTATCACATCATGTTAATTGAAGTAAAAAAAATTATTGATGAGATAAAGGTAGAAGTATCATCACTTAAAGAAAAAGTTCTTTATGAACCCAAACTAGTAAGTTTAGTTGTTGAACCTGACGAATCTACCAAATCTTATCTTAATTCTCAAAAAAGAAATGCAAAAAAATATGGAATCAACTTAGAAATCGTTGAAAGTAGTGATTTGATTAATGATCTAAGGAAATATAACGAAGACGATGATACAGATGCTATCTTTGTTGCAAGACCTTTAAAAAAAGGATACACTGAACTAGATATAGCAAAACATATCAATCCCGAAAAAGATGTTGAAGGGGTAAGTTTGCACAACATTGGTTCTATGTTCTACGAAAAAGAATTATTTGTGCCTTGTACGGCTGAAGCGGTAGTGAAAATAATAGAAGATACAACTGACGTTAAAGGAAAGAATATCGTTATCCTTGGGAGAAGTACAACGGTAGGAAAACCCGCTGCAATGATGCTCCAAAGACACGGAAGAGATGCCACTGTCACGGTCACACATACAAAAACTAAGAATTTAAAAGAGATATCCAAAGAAGCGGACATCTTGGTTGCTGCAATAGGAAAGGCTAATTTCGTTGATAGAAGTTTTGTAAAAGAAGGAATGATTGTTATTGATGTGGGTATTAATGTAGTGGATGGAAAGATAGTAGGTGATGTAGATAAAGATGTCTCAGAAATTTGCCAATTAACACCTGTACCCGGTGGAGTTGGAAGTGTCACAACAGCTATTCTAATGAGAAATGTTTTTAGAGCAGCTAACAATAAAAAGGGAGATTTATAATCTTGAAATACAATTTTGACGAAATTGTGGACAGAAAACCAACAGAATCAGTAAAATGGAACGGTGTAAAAAAACTTTATGGTAGAGACGATGTTATTCCAATGTGGGTAGCGGATATGGATTTTAAATCTCCACCTGACGTAATTGAAGCTTTAAAAAAACGAGCAGAACATGGGATATTTGGATATCCAATGTTAGACGATTATTATTTTGACTCTTTTATAAATTGGATCGAAACCAGGCATGGTAGTGAGGTAAAAAAAGAGTGGATAGTGACTACTGACGGTGTGGTTGACGCTTTAAAAGTAGCGATACTTGCCTACTCCAAACCAGGAGACAACGTTGTAATTCAAACACCTGTTTATTATCCTTTTTATAATATCATCAAATCCAATGGCCGAATGATAATAAAAAATTCTCTAAAATTTGAAAACGGAAATTATAGCATGGACTTTGATGATTTAGAAAAGAAATTATCACTCAAAAGAACGAAATTATTGATCTTATGTAATCCACACAACCCGGTTGGAAGAGTTTGGAAAAGAGAAGAATTAGAAAAGCTAGTTCAATTATGTGTTAAACATAACGTTATCTTGTTATCGGACGAAATACATTCAGATCTGGTATTTTCTCCCAACAAACATATTCCAATATTTTCAATCTCACAAGATATAAAAGGGTCTTCTTTAACTTTTTATGCCCCAAGTAAGACATTCAATTTGGCTGGCTTAAAAGCCTCGTTTGTTGTTATTCCAAATGAACAATTACGAATAGAATACAAAAATGTAATCGAGAGCCTTACAAGCGATAATTTAAATATCTTTGGAATGGTTGCAGCTAAAGTTGCTTACGAAAGAGGTAAAGATTGGCTTAATGATTTACTAAGTTACTTAATGAGTAATATTGATTACGTGTACGATTTCTTCAATGAAAAACTACCTAAAGTAAAATTACAAAAACCAGAGGGGACATATTTAATGTGGTTAGACTTTAGGGCATATGGAGATGAACAAAAAGTCAAAGATATACTCGTAAACAAAGCAAAAGTTGGTTTAGAAGAAGGTAGCATCTTTGGAGAAGAAGGTAAAGGCTTTTTTAGAATGAATATTGGATGCCCTATATCTATTTTAAAAGATGCATGCAACAATATCTACGATGCTTTTAAAGATTTATAAAAATAATAATTCATTGTGGGCAAGCTACAGGGCTAAGCCATACTCCTTTATCCTTCTGGGTGGGTTGCTAGGCTGAGCCATACTCCTTTATCCTTATGGGCGGGCAGCGGGGCAAAGGGGCGCTAAAGAAGGGTTAGATATAACTTACATTGATGTAGGTATTTTTGAAATATTTGAGTCCGAGAAATTTTGTTTAAAGCATGTTTTAGTGTTTCCAAAAACAGTAAAAAGCATACAACTAAGGAGGCAACAAACTTTGAGAGATTACAAAAAAATCTACTATGAATGGTTAAATAGTCCATATATAGATGAAAAAGCAAAAGAAGAATTAAAAAGTATTGAAAACAATCCAGAAGAGATAGAAGAAAGATTCTACAAAGATCTCGAATTTGGTACAGCTGGATTGAGAGGGAAATTGGGTATAGGTTCAAATATGATGAATATATACACCGTGGGCAGAGCATCTCAAGCCCTTGCTGATTATATAACAGACTTCGGTGAAAAAAGGATGAAGATGGGCGTTGTAATAGCCTACGATGTACGCCGCTTTTCAAAGGAATTTGCAAAAGAATCTGCATTAATCCTTGCGGCAAATGGTATAAAAGCTTATTTATTTAACGATATCAGGCCCACGCCCGTTTTATCCTTTGCTGTCAGATATTTGAAAACTACTGCTGGAATAGTCGTTACCGCTAGTCACAATCCGAAAGATTACAACGGTTACAAAGTTTATTGGGACCAAGGGTCTCAAATATTAGATGATGTTGCCAATGGAATAGTAGAAAAGATTGAAAAGATAGGATACGATTTTAGTAAAATAAAAAAAATAAGCGAAGAAGAGGCAATAAACAAGAATTTACTTCAATACATTTCAAAAGAAGTCGATGAGGAATACATTCAAAGAGTCGAAGATTTGACGTTAAGGGATGAAGAGGTAGATAAAAATATAAAAATAGTTTACACACCTTTGAATGGAACATCAAATAATTTTGTCAAAAGGGTACTTAAGGATAGAGGTTTTAAAAATGTCTTCATAGTTAAGGAACAAGAACTACCTGATCCGGATTTCAAAAGTGTTGCCAATCCAAATCCAGAATACGAAGAAGCCTTTGAAGAGGCAAAGAAATTAGGTTATGAAAAAAATGCCCAATTACTTTTAGCAAATGATCCCGATGGCGATAGAACCGCTTTAGAAATTTTAGATGACAACAATTACAAAATGTTAAACGGTAACCAAGTTGGAGCTCTTTTGGTTAATTATATACTGGAAAGTAAAAGTGAAAAAGGAAGTTTAGAAGATAACTCTGTTATCATAAAATCAATAGTTACAGGAGATCTCACAAAAAGAATTGCAAAAAAATATGGTGTATCCGTTCTTGAAACGCTTACTGGATTTAAAAATATTTGTGGGAAAGAAAACGAATTAGAAAAAGAAGGTAAGAGTAAGTTTCTCTTTGGTTTCGAAGAAAGTATTGGTTATATATACGGCACCTTTGTGAGAGATAAGGATGGAACTATTGCTTCTATGCTTATATCAGAGATGGTTGGATACTACTCTAAAAAAAATAAGAATTTACTTGACGTACTAGAAGATATTTATCAGGAATTTGGTTACGAGTTGGAAAACAATTATTCTCTTGTGCTTGAAGGAGTTGAAGGCCAAGAAAGGATCAAGCGAATAATGGAAAAGTTTAGAAACAACTTCCCCAAAGAAATGGGGGATCTCAAACTTGAACAATACGCGGATTATTTAAAAAGAAAAATATACAATTTAACAACAGGTGAAATTAGCGATATAACCGATATACCTTCATCTGATGTTTTAAGATTCTGGTTTAGCGATGGTTCATGGTATGCAATTAGGCCTTCCGGAACAGAACCAAAACTAAAAATATACATATATTCAAACGATAAAGAAAAAGAAAAATCAAAAGCAAAGCTCAATTTAATTAAAAATACCGTTGATAGTATCATAGAACATGTTGTTTAGCGTTTCACACCTTGTTGGGGGAAAAAACTATGATGGATATAGATAATACATCAGACTCTATAAAAGATAAAGACAAAATCGAAGGATATATCTCAGAATTTTTATCATATCTGAAATTCGTCAAGCGAAGGGCAGACTCAACCATATATGAATACAAAAAAATATTGAATAATTATAAAAAATTTGTTCAAATCTATGGTCTTACCCGAGGATGCTTTCTTAAATATCTTGAAGAGATCTCAAATCTATCTCAAAGAACCATAAAACTTAGGATAGTTGTTTTAAAATCCTTTTTGAACTACCTATACGAAAATGGCGAAATATCTGGTAAAAAATATTGGAAGGATGCAAACGCAAAGATCCCGAGTGACGTTCCTAAAGGCTTGACAGAAAGTCAAATCAAAGTTTTTTTCTCCGTTATTGAAGATAAATTTGACAAAACTTTTTATTCATTATTATTAAAAACGGGTTTAAGAATTTCAGAAGCCTTATCGTTAGAAAAAGAACATATTATTTTTTACGATGATCATGCCGAGCTTGTTATAAATGGGAAAGGAAACAGAGTAAGATATCTAAAGATTTCAAAACAATACGCAGAACAATTAGTAACCTTTGCAAACGGTAAAAAATACATATTTTCAAATGACAACGATGTTCCAATAACTTCTAGAACTATGGAGAGAAGATTTCAAGATTACGTTATAAAAGCCAACAAAAAGATCGATCAAATCAGAGTAAGTGGGTATAACAATATAAATTATATCAACGCAACCCCCCATGCATTAAGGCACACATGCGCAAAAAGGCTTTTAAACTCGGGAAAAAATTTAGAGGAAGTTCGATACATACTTGGACATACGACCATCTCAACTACCGGGATATACGTTAGATCTGATAGCCATAATTCAGTACTAGATCAAATATAACAACTTCAAAGTTACCTCTTAAAAAGTTCCCCGTTAAGTTGGGGAACTTTTTAATAAAATTGGTTCTATCACGGTAGCCTTTTATCAGCTGTTAGACGATGTGCTGCCCGAAAATTCATCTTTACTTTTCATCCATTTCCTCAACATCTCTGCTTTCTCTATCCTACCCAACTTCAAATATGCTTGGTATTCATACTCCAGGGAGAGTACAGCTACTTGCATTCCTTCAACCTCTATAACCCGCTTATGACGGTCCAAATCTACTGGGGGCTCCCAATTCTCATCTTCAAACCTCTTTTGAATGTCTCCCATGATCTCCACTTTGATTCCGTCAATCATCAATTCGCCAAAGTGCGAGCGAATCCTCTCTGCAGAAGAGAACCTAACTTTTTTGGTTACGAAATCAGAAAAATGTCGCTCAATCTCATAGGCCCCTCGTTGATCAGTCTGGATGTCAATGTCATTGGGCTCTACGGGCACACCTTGAAGCGCAAAGCCGAGGCTTCCTGTAACTACCCAGTTCACATTGGTGTTATTCAGTCGGTTGTATATTTTGCGCAGAACCTCAAGATACCGTGGATCTATCATTGTGCTTCCTCCTTATCTGTAAGCTATTTATTGCTTTGTTGAACAATCTTTCAGTTTTATTATACACCCTATTTCCACCATCTATCAACGAATTAGATCATATTAGATGTTCTTGAAAAAGTTCGGTTAGATCATAATTCGATATTTTTTCTTTTTAATATTTTTGCTGTATAATTGCTATGAACTCTCAATTCTTGATTTTGTAATTTGTAATGATAATTAGGATTATATTTTTCTTTGTTCTTTACTAGTGAATATATTATTCTCAACAATTTTCCCACTACAGCTGATACAGCAACAATATGTGATTTACCTCGAGTACGTGAATTTCATATAATAGTTTTTGAAATATTCATCCTTGAACCCGGTTCGGGATGTTTCCTTTCATTGAGTTTGATTTTATCTTTCTTGGTAAGGTCGTTAGGATTTTTTCTATATTTTTTGGTTCTTTTCCAAAAAATATTTTGTTGTTTATTATATATTGAACTTTACATTGTATAATAAAATTTACAAAAGTATAATGTATTTACTATTAAAAGAATCATTCCTATTAGATATAATTAGGTTTAATATACAATTTATCTATAACGTAGAATGAAATATATAATGTATATATGGTCTTTGAAAATTAAAATATAACAAAACAGATCAACAATAAACTAATGATTCAAATTTTTCCAGTGACAAATAAAAAAGTAAGTAATTTAGTAAAAATTATAAAAGAAATTCCTGTCGGAAAACCTAAGTTTTCCGACAGAACGAGTTGAACAATCAAATAATACAAATTTTAACCTATAAAATCTTTTATTTATGCTAATCACAAACCACCTCTTTGTAAGAAGCCCTGAGAGCCTTTGAATTTTTTAATAAATATAAAAATTAATATCTTAAATTTAATTCTCAAAATTAAGCGTTTTACGAAGACCCTTTTCCTTTGGAAGGGTTACGTAAAAATTTTCACGAACAATTTTAGATGAAAATTCAATTTTTCCCCTTTACTCAGGAAACTCTTTCATATACATTGTATATTTATATCATTTTGT
>NZ_JALY01000160.1:0-9851 GCF_002924615.1 Petrotoga halophila DSM 16923
TTCAAGCCTACGGATTGGTACTTGAGTTTAAAAAGATGTTCGATTACAAGAAACCTTCTTATGCAGCTAAGTATTTTAAACGATGGTATGAAAAGGTAATGAAATCAAATATACCTGAAATGATTAAAGCTGCTAAGACTCTTTTAAATCACATAGAAGGTATCTTGTTGCACATAAAAACGAATATCTCTAACGGTAAAATAGAAGGTATGAACTCTAAACTTAGAGGATTTACTAAAAGGGCTTTTGGTTTTAAAACATTAAAGAATTTAAAAATCACTATCTTTATTGCCCTTGGTAAACTTAATTTAACTCCAGCTTAATTACCCACTATTTTCGTGATAGAACCAAATTTTTTTAATCACAAGAAAAGTTCTCAGAAAACCAAGCGATGTACATTTTGAAAATTTAAAACGTATCAATAATTATACTTTTATAGATAATGGAGGGGGAAAAGGTGAATCATCTGATGGCTAAAATAAGAAAAAGAGGTAATGATAATAAATATAGAAAAATAACATCCGATGATAATTTTTATTATAAATTACCTGAAGATTTAGATAATCCAATTGAGTATTTACCAGATCACAATTTAGACGAAGATTCTTGGTTCGCTATATCTGAATTTTCAAAGAAACCATATTGCCTTGATATTCTAAAAAACAATTTTGAGTCTGTTGAGTATTCACAATTAGAAAAACTTGAAATAGATAAAATAGATTTTATTTTTTCATATCAAGATAAGAATGAATATTACTTTCAAAGAGTGTTAAACTCTCATATTCTAAGTAAAAAGTTATTATATCTTGGAGATGCATTTAAATTCAAAGAAAATACTAAATTTATAGTAATTAATGATATTCCGGATGCTATTTATTTAAAAAATCAAGATAAACTATACTTCAAAAAATTAACCTCTATAACCTCAATATTTAAAGGGATAGAAGAATTATATAGAGAAGCAACTGAGGAAGAAACAAAAGAATTTTTAGAACAAAGCTTCATATGCCTTGATCAGGGATTTTCTTCTAAAAATGTGAAAAAATCAAATAGAAAAAGAATTGCTATGGCAATGAACACAATGAAAAATTTTAATAGTGAGGAAAAGAAAAAAATATTTGATTACATTAAAGATTATTGCCCTGATTTAGAGAGAAAAAAAGGCGCATTTGTCGTAAGAAGCGATGAAGATTTAAAAAGTATATTGTATGGAATTGATCAAAGATATTACACAACACCTGTAAAAAATGAAAAAAGAATAGCAAATTCAATAATACCTATTAATTAGTCATTTAAATAGGTAAAGAAGCATTCCTGTAAATAAAAAAGAAAGAATTTGAAAAAAGGAACTTCCTTATAAAATAAAAATAAAGATGTAGAGACTAATTTTCGTTCAGCGGGCACTTTTTTGGTACACTTTTCGTTTGGTAAGTGCAAAAGGAATTAATTGAAAAACCTTCTCTAAAAGATGTATCCAAAGTCTATGCCACAACTTTGGGTGAGTTTGTTTGCTTAGTTGGCGGAGGTTAATTTTATAATGGATTAAAGTTGAAGATTAAAGTAAAAAAATGGGGATAAATCCCCATTTGATGGTTATGATTATTGTTTTTTAAAAGGCATGTTTTAAGTGAATAATTCCTTGGTTAATTTGATCTATACTATCTTCCATATTCTTTTTGTTGTTAGAATGTGAAATAATTTTTGCTTTTAATAAGCCCCAATATAATTGAATAGTTTTACTCAATTTTTCTTTTTTTAATAGAGTTATTGGGTTTAATTTGCCTCTTTCTATAAATTCCTGATATTCGCTTAAAACCTGGATAGTTTCATTAAGAGATTGTTCTATGGAGTCTCCATATAACATTAGACCCATGGAGTATAGGTAAGTATAGTAGAGTTTTTCTTTTGTATCGTGGTATAGAATTAAGCCCGAATCTTTGCTTAATTTGTAGGCCCCCATCACCTTAAGCATTACAAACTACCCCCTTCTTTTCAAAAAGCAAATAGAAACTTTGAAGACTCTAGAATTTAAGAGATAGCGCCCTTTCACTCCCTCTTTTAAGGAAGTGGGAAAGGGCTTCGCTCTGTAACACATCCAAAAATATCAGCTAGTGTTTAGCTTACTACCATTATTTCAATATTTCTTTTAGGTCTTCTATGGTTATTTCTAACAAATTGTCTCCTATGTAATCAATCGTTTTTTCATCTGCTTTTCTTATTTTCTCTTTTAACTCTTTGGTTAATTGGTTACCGAATCTTTTGCTTAGTAATCTAATTTCAAATTCTTTTCTTTCTTCAAGTTTTCCTTCAACTTTACCTTCCAATTTACCTTCTAATTTACCTTCGTTTCTCAACTTTTCAGCTATCGTCATAACTATTTCACCCCTTCCAGGCATTATTTCTTTTTGTACCTTTAATATCTCCTCTATCGTTACATCTTCCCTTACGTTTAATAAGTAGATCATACACTCTTCAAACCATTCATGTACCTCTTCTTCTGGTAGTTGTTTTATGTATTCAAATACCCTTCTTAATCTTTCTTTAAATTCTTCTTTGGTCATTGCCGTTCCTGCTCTCATTGCTTCTATTGCAACTTTCATCGCTGTTAATCCTATTATCCTTTTTTTCCTTTTGATCGAGAAATCACATATTTCATATCGGTATGTAGGTAAGTATGTTTTTAGTTCATTTGGTAAATCTTCTATCCCTTGTACCATATTTAATAAATTCGTTTCTACGTTCCAGATTTCTCTTCCATGGTATATTACTATCGGTATTATTATCGGTACCTTTTTTGTTTTGGGATCGTATTTTTCTTCCCATATGCTCGTAATGTATCTCAACAGTTGAAAGATTACTTTACCTTCAATGTAGCTTTTATGTTCCATCAGAATGTATATGTATCCGTCTTGTCCATTTATCTTTGTTTTGTACAACATATCCGAGAGGCTTTCTTTAAGTTTTTCATCTACATGACTGTTGTTTTCAGGGGTTAAATAATCTAAGTCTACTATTTCTACAGCTTCTTGAGGTAGATAATTTTGTAAGAAGTCTCGAGCTATCTTTTTATCACTGAAAATCCATTTGAAGAATCGATCGTGAGGATTGTGCACTAATTCGTTCATAGCTGGCCTCTCTTTTTTGTTAGATTTGTGTTATTCAACTTAATTATACCATATGTTTTTGAAGGTGTGCTAACTTATTACTCAACTAGCATATAATAAGTTTTATAGCGCCCTTTCCCCGCTGCCCACCCGTGAAAAATAAGAATCTTTGTTAGCGCTCTTTAACCCCTCTCCCCTCCCACAAGGGAAAGATTCTTTTAACTTTTCATCCCCCTTCCTTCTAAGGAAAAGAGCCTCTTGTCCATTCACCCCACAGCACGCCTGCGTTTATTCTTTCATAATTTATCAAAATTGACTTCTAAAAGGTTTAGTGTTTTAAAATTTTAAAACAAGAAAGGTAATGGTATAATAAGGATGGTCAGTAAATGTTTTTGGGAAGAAAAACTATAATTCCGTATAATCATTCATTGTGTTAGAGATAGATATTCTGATAACAAAAAGGGGTGTATATCAAAATGTCAAAAAGTCCAAAGAAAAAGAAGGAGAATGAAGTTGGCGAGCAAAGTATGAGTAAAGATTCTTATTCTACAACTCAGGTAACTTCTATTCAACAAAAAATTCAACAGGAAAAGGAATACCTGCTTTCTGTTCTTAATTTTGATGAGCATCTTCGTGAACAAGTTGAAGAGATGTTTAATATTAATCTTAAAGGTTTCCCTGCGGGAGAGGAACCAATGATCTTTTGCACAGCCGTATTTAAAATAGGTAACGCAGAGTTAGCAATGAGTAAACTCGAAAAGCTTAGTGATGTGTGGCTTGTAGATATAAATGAGGAGAGAGCATATTATATATGGACAAGGCCTTATCCTAAAGGGCACTGGAACCCTATAAGTAAAACGCCGGGAGCCCGACAGATTATTGGAGAAGTTCAAGTGAATTTTGACAATACGCTTACACTTGAAACAAAAACCAAGAGCTGGATCACACAACTTATTCATCTTATGATAGGTGTGTTAGGCGAAGATATAAGACTCATTAATTTGGAATTTGAAAGCCCTTCAGATTTATTAAAGAAAGCAATTGATCAAAAGGAGTAGCTTCGCTTTACTTGATTCCCACCCATAAGTATTGAGGAGGGTGAAGGAAATGTATGAATTGAAAAAACCAAAAGAAAAGTTGTTTTGTGAGCAATGTGGAAAATTGGTGGGGTATAAAACGATAAAAAAGAAAGAGAATTATAACGTTAAGAATTACCCTATTGAAGTCGAACGGACTGTTGCTATATGTGAAGAATGTGGGGCTGAGTTACTTGAACCATACTATGAGAATGAGAATTTAAAAGCAGCATACAGAAAATATGCTGAATTGAATAATTTGGTGTTACCGGAAGAGATCAAGGAAATTAGAAGTAAGTATAATGTCTCTCAAACATTATTTGCTTTGATTTTAGGTTTAGGAGAAGCTACTATACAACGTTATGAGATGGGTTCGTTACCAACTAAAGTTAATAGCGATTTGATTAAGAGAGTTTCCGAACCAGTTGAATTTTACAAAATTTTAAAAAGTAATAAAGATAATATTCCCGATATCGAGTATAAGAGGATCTTAGGAAACATTCAAAGAATTCTTAAAGAATTTGAAAATAAACTCGAAATTCAAGAATTGGAAAAAATTCTGTATATTAAACATCCTGAAATAGATATTGAAAAAATGAAAGGTTTAATAGCTGGTTTATTTTATTATTCAAAAAAATATTATCATAAGGATTTTTTATACAAAACCGTCTTTTTTAAATTGCTATGGTTAGTTGAAAAAGAATCCAAAAAAGTTCTTGGCAGGCAAATTGCTAATTTGAAATTTATTCATTATAATTATGGCCCAATTCCTAAAGGAGCAAAAAATGAAGAGGGCGTTCTTTTAGATTATTTGATAAAGACGAATTTAATAAAAATGAATATCGATTTTTCTGAAATGTTTTTGCAAGAGACATATAAGATTGGTTTGGTAGATCAAGCTCCTTTAAGGAATTTAACAGATGAAGAAAGAAGGGTTGTAGAAAAAATTGTTAAAAATTATGGAGGATTGAGCGCTAGAAAATTAGTTGAAGTATCACATAATGACGTGGCTTATAAAAGTTCAAATTATGATGAAGAGATAGTGATTTAGGGTCAATCTTTTTATGGATATATCTGATCTATAACAATATACCACCCTATCACACAAATTCTGTACAGCGAGCTTTATAGCGCCCTTTCACCCCGCTGCCCACCCCACAGTTAGCCTACAGCCTACCCATCTAAGGAAGGAAAATTAGGGCTTCGCCTCTTTACCCACCCGTTTAAGGAAAAAAGCTTTACTTTTTCTAAAAAATCATTGTTATGAGAATTGGAACGGAAAGAGAAAGTATTACTCCTTGTCCAAAGGCTATTAGAGTAGTTTCTTTATCGGTGCTTTTTGCTATTACTCCAAGCATTGTGTCCATTGAAGTGGCTCCTCCAATTGATGCTGCTCCTAGAGGAGACCATTTAGCAACTAAAGGAATTAGAACTATTGCTAAAATTTCTCTAATTACATTTGCAGTGAAAGAAATGGCTCCTAGAACAGGAGAGTAAAGATTGCTGATCATAACCCCTGAAAGAGAATACCAACCGAATCCTGCAGAAGCGCCTAGTGATTCTTGTAAATTCAAGTCTGTAAAGAATATTGCCAAAGAGCCAAAAATAAGACTTCCTAATATAGTTAAAATTGATTGAAAAAGTATATTTTTCATGTTGACTTTTAATTTTGAGAGTATCTTTTCTTCACTTCCTATGTCAACCCCAACGCTAAAAACTAAAAACATTAGTAAAATAGTAGTTAAATTGTTCGGGATATTAATGTTAAAATAGATACCGGATATTATTCCGGCAATAACTGCAGATAATAGCAATATCATTTAGTTTTCTCCTTTTTAAAAAACTTTTCATAAATAGAAGTGAAAAGAATGCTTCCAATAATGGAAAACACTGCTATGTATAAAGCTGTGAATCCAATTTCTTTAATTTGAAAAAACAAAGTATCATCGTTGCCAATTTCATAACCCATGAAAAAGAGCAACAAAACTGTTGACCATAAGACAGGTTTAATTTTTTTCAACCATTTTAGCCATCCTTTTAATCCTAAGAAAAGACCAAATAAAAAAGCTATAAGTATTCCAACCATCATAATGGATCACCTCGTAGTTAATTCTCAAGCTTTTTGGAAAACTTTTCAATTTTCATTTCTTTTTTTCGTTTCTTCTTTCTTTTTAAAAGTTATTTGTTTTGATGTAAGCTGTCGTTAGTCTTTATTTAGCGCCCCTTCGCCCGCTGTCCACCCGTGAGGAATAAGAATCTTTATTAGCACTCTTTAACCCCGTAGCCTGCCCTACATCCTTTTGTTTTATTCTTCTTCTAATTCTGTGAAGCCTATTCCTATTGCCCCAGGCCCAGAATGAGCTCCAATTACTGCTCCCAACGTACCTGAGTATATTTCACCTTCATAGTTTAGCTTTTCTTTGAGTTTTTCTATCATGTATTCTTCGTCTTCTTCACACATGGCGTTCCTTGTGGAGATAATTACCTTTTTAGGATCTTTTATTCTATCTGAAATTATGTTGACCATTTCTTCTAATGATTTTCTTCTTGATCTAACTGCTTTTATTGGCTTTACTACTCCATTCACAAATTCCATTATCGGTTTTATATTTAATAGAGTGCCGACGAACTGGGTAGCACCACCTATTCTTCCACCGGCTTTCATGTATTTTAAGGTTTTCACAGTGAATATTGTACTAGTTTTTTTGATAGATTCTTTAGCTATTTTGGAGATTTCTTCAAAAGCTTTTTCTCCACTTTTGATCATTTGCGCGATTTTTATTTCCAAAGCAGCCTGACCACATGTACAGGTTCTTGTGTCTATTAAGGTTATTTTTGAGTCTTGGTATTTATCAGTGAAATCATTTTTTGCTATGTAAGCATTTTGATAACTTGCAGATAACTCACTTGATATTGTTGTAGCTATTATCTCTTTGAAACCTTTATCATATTTTTCTTTAAAAGCGTTGAACCAATCTTCTGGATTTGGTGCCGCAGTTTTTGGGGCTTTGTCTGGATTTTCAGCCATTTTCTTGTAAAATTCTTCATCAGAGATATCTTTACCTTGAATAAGATACTCTTTCCCATCAAAGGTTATGTAAAAAGGAATTTTGACGATATTATATTTTTCAAGAATTTCTATGGGTAAATTACTTGCAGCATCAACTATCTGTGCTATTTTATGCATAAAAAATCCTCCCCTAAAAAGTTTTTTCAACTATAATTATATATCAATTCACCTTATAAATAGAAATGAACTCGAGATTAATCACTCACTATTTTCATGATAGAAGCCTTTTGTTATAGAAATCATATTCGTCATGAATAAAGAAAAATTTTCAAAAACCGCAAAATCAATTTTGCAAAAACTGAAAAATATTATAAAATTAGATATAGAAAGAAATACTGAGTATTTTCTTTTTTGTAAGAAAGGTGAATAATCGATGGGTTCTTTTTTATGGGTTCTTGAATCAACAGAAAAATACAGATTTCCTTACAGGGTAACTATCAGAAAAGGAGAAAAAATAATATTATCACTATTCGTCCAGGACAAATGGCCAGGTGCTGGTAAGCATATCTTTTGCATGAGAGACACAGAAAAACCATCGAGTAATTACCAAGAGATTGAAAGAGTTCCTATTATATCAATAAATCGCTACGGAAAAAGGTTGTCTGTAGTTCTTGACAGAAAACAAAACAAAAGATGCGACTTTCTCTTTTTAAAAAAGAAGTATAAAAATAAAGAAGGAGAATACGAACAGATATTTTGGAGAACGGAACAAGGACTAAAAGAACATCGCCCTAAAGTTAAATTAACAGCAAAAGGGAATCATCATCTTCATATATTGATCGACATAAATGAAAGATATCCATGGAAATTTGCCAATTGTAACGTTGAAAGAGCGCAGCTCAAAGCCGGCGATTATGCCTTGCTAAGTGAAAGCGGCATAATAGCGGTTGCTGAAAGAAAAACCTTTACCAATTTTATTGGAGACATTGGGAATTTGCCTCTTCTACACATGAAGCTTGGTGAATTAGCTAAATACAAACATTCTTCTTTCGTTGTTGAAGCAAATTACTCCGATTTTTTGAATCCATGTAAGCTGAAGGTGTACACACCATCCTATTTGTCTAAAGTTTTAGCTGAGATTTTTGCTTATCATCCTGGGTTTCAAATAATATTTGCTGGAAACAGGAAATTAGCAAATGAATGGACTTTACGGTTCTTTCAAGCGGTCATGTCACATGAAAAGGATAACATCCCAACTATTGTTTCAGAAGTGGCATCTAAATATGAAACTAAAAAAGATTTTACAGGGGGTATGTACTACGATATAAGAAGAGAAATACTTGAAGCTACTGAGGATACTTTCACTATAAATGAACTTAGGAAAAAATTCCCATTAACTTCTGATACTAAGATCAGAAAAGTGTTGAGCGATCTCAGAGAAGAAGGTTATATAGAAAATTTTGGCAAAGGCAAAAAAAGTGTGTGGAAAAAAACTTAGATTAACTAAGAAAAAATAAAATGTTGGAGGTTTTATTACTTGAAAATCGAGTATGATTGTATTCCATGTATATATAGACAAGTTCTTGAGGCAAGTAGAATGGCAGTCGGTGAGAACAGAAAAATTATTAGAGATATTTTGAATGAATATGCTCGAATGATCCCAGATATCACCGATGATGATTCTGCTCCTGAAATAGTTACTAGAATTCAAAATTATATAAAACAAAAAACAGGAAAGGACGATATATATTTAGAATTCAAAGAAAAAAATATAAAAGCTGCTCAACAATACTATCCAACTATAGAAAAGTTAGTTAAAAGTTCAGAAGATCCATTATTATCGGCTTTGATAATGTCAGCAGTTGGAAATTCTATAGATGCGGGGGTTAGCTTAAACGTTGATATAGAGGATAACGTCAAAAGAGCAATTGAAAACGGGTTTTCACATAGTGATTACCCCTTTTTTAAAGAACAATTATCTAATGCCAACAGTATACTAATTATAGCTGATAATGCGGGTGAAGCTGTTTTTGATAAATTACTCATTCAAGAATTATTGAAGTATAAAGTGAATCTTACTTATGCGGTCAGAGACAAGCCTATTTTAAACGATGTCACCATGAAAGAAGCAAAGAATATAGAAATTGATAGATACTGTTCTTTAATTTCAAGTGGATGCGATACCCCTGGAATAGTATTAAAACACTCAAGTAAAGAGTTCCTACAAATATTTTCAAATGCAGATATTATAATCAGTAAAGGTCAAGGAAATTTAGAAGGATTATTGGATGAAAGTAGACCTATTTTCTATTTGTTAAAAATCAAATGTGATGTTATTGCAAAGAGGTTAAACGGTGGTCTAAAAACAGGCAATTTTGTCTTCAAATATTACTAAAATATAAGGAGAGATACTATGAAGATAGCATTAGGCATAAAAGGAAACAGTGTAAACAAAGCACATTTTGGAATATCTGAGAAATATAGGATATACGAATTAGAGAATGGCATGCTGAATTTTTTTGAGGAAAGAATTAACGATAACTTTACTCAGCACAAACATTCAGAAGTTGAAGATATAATGAAAATCCTTTCGGATTGCAATGTTTGGGTAGCAAAGTCCATGGGGAAAAAGTCCAAAGAAGTAATCATGAATTTAGGATA
>NZ_JALY01000162.1:0-3989 GCF_002924615.1 Petrotoga halophila DSM 16923
TCAAAAATATTATCGTTACGATAAGTTTGATTATCATGGCTCTTACCACTTTTTCAGAAAAACTTAATATCATTTTAGGCGAATATTACCCAGATGTATACGATGAACTCAGAAGTGAAAGACCATATAAAAAATCTTTTTCTCACGAAGAAAGCGTCAACTACCCACCGTCTAAAGACGGGGGCTTGTGATGAACAAGCCTTAGTTGGCTACCCTCAGCCGTATGAAGAAACGGGCTTCCATCTCTAAAGGAAGATCATCGGGCTACGTTATATAGGTCATAACACCTTCGGATGTTTCTCTTAGTCTGTCGCTCTGTTGTTTAGCTTTAAACAATCCTGAGGGGTAGGGATAGTGAGCTAAACGTAAAAAGCCTATATAACATTGGGGAAGGAGAATAACTCCGTTAAGGAAAAAGAAACGGGCTTCCGCCTATTAAGGAGGTACACTTTATGTTAGTGTACGTTTTAAACAAACATGGGGAACCTCTTATGCCTTGTAAACCTTCAAAGGCAAGAAAGCTACTTAAAGATGGTAAAGCCAAGGTTGTTAGAAAAGAACCCTTTACTATTCAACTGCTCTATGGTAGTAGCGGTTATAAACAACCTATTACTTTGGGAGTAGATGCAGGAAGTAAAACTGTAGGATTGTCTGCTACTACTAAAAAGAAAGAACTTTTTGCATCAGAAGTTGAAATAAGGGACGATATAACTAAACTTATATCTCAAAAACGACAGTATCGTAGAGATAGACGTTTAAGAAAAACAAGGTACAGGAAACCACGCTTTTTAAATCGTGTTCACAGTAAGAACAAAGGATGGATTGCACCATCGGTAGAACATAAAATAAAATCGCACATTAAACTGATTGATCTAGTTTATCGTTTGCTTCCTATTACAAAAATTGTAGTAGAAGTTGCAAGTTTCGATATACAAAAGATTAAGAATCCTAATATTGAAGGCAAACAATACCAACAAGGTAAACAATTAGATTTTTGGAATGTAAGGGAATATGTTCTATGGAGAGATAACTATACCTGCCAACACTGCAAAGGCAAAAGTAAAGATAAAAGACTCAATGTTCACCACATCGAAAGTAGACAAATAGGTGGAAACGCACCGAGTAATTTAATTACATTGTGTGAAACATGCCATAGAGATTATCATAATGGAAAGATTAAATTGAATTTTAAAAGAGGACAAAAGTTTAAAGATGCTACATTTATGGGTATTATGAGATGGACATTATACAATAGATTGAAAGATTTGTATTCTAACGTTCATCTAACTTACGGATATATCACTAAAAATACAAGAATACAGAACAACCTACCTAAAACACATAGAATAGACGCTTTATGTATTAGTGGTCATCCTCAAGCAAAACAATTAGATTACTATTATCACATTAAAGAAGTTAGACGACACAATAGACAAATACACAAAGCTAACATTCTAAAGGGAGGAACAAGGAAGCTTAACCAAGCACCTTATCTAGTACATGGTTTTAGATTGTTTGATAAAGTAAGATACAACGGTATCGAATGTTTCATATTTGGGAGACGTTCAACTGGATATTTTGATATAAGGAAACTTGATGGTACAGTAATTCATAGAAGTGCAAAAAGCAAAGATTTAATCCTGGTAAGCAAAGCTAAAACTTTACTATGGGAAAGGAGAGAAAATTCTGCATTCCTCTCACCGCTTCCTTATCTGCCGTAAGGCTGTGTGGCGGAAGCCCGTTTTCTAGTGAGTCTCCTGCAGATATTTTTCATGAAAATATTGTTAGAAGGAGATAGCAGAACATCTCCAGAACAATTTGACCCTGAAGTATTAAAAGTGTTTGTCAAGATCGCAGAAAAGTTTAAAAATATGTACTGAAATAATTACATAAAAGTTAAAAAGGCAGAAAGAACGAGCAATTTGGAGAAAAAACGAGAAAAAACGAGATTTAGCCTTCTAATCGAAAATAATCGCCGATAATCGTCTTTAATCACCCATAATCGTCTTTTTTGACTCTTGATACTTTTACTAATATGTGTTATGATACATATGAAAATTAGCACTCTTAATGTTTGATTGCTAATGAACAAAAAAATAAAAATTGAAATAAAATAATTAAAATAAAAAAAGGGGGTATCATAACATGACGGTGAAACCATTAGGAAACAGGTTACTCATTAAGCCCATTACCGAAGAAAGAAAAACTGAAGGTGGTATAGTACTACCAGATTCAGCAAAAGAAAAACCTCAAAAGGCAGAAGTTAAAGAAGTCGGGAAACTAGATGAAGATTATGATTTAAAAGTAGGAGACAAGGTAATCTTTTCTAAATATGCAGGAACTGAAATCAAGATAGATGATGAGGATTATATCATCATTGATGTGGAAGACGTACTAGCAAAAGTAGAAGACTAAAAAAATGGGAGGTGTTGAGATAAGATGGCAAAAATGTTAAAATTTAATGAAGATGCAAGAAGAGCTTTAGAAAGAGGCGTTAATACAGTTGCAGATGCTGTTAAAATAACTTTGGGACCTAAAGGAAGAAACGTAGTTTTAGAAAAGAGTTGGGGATCTCCAACTATCACAAATGATGGTGTTTCGATTGCTAAAGAAATTGAATTGAAAGATAAATTTGAAGCACTTGGAGCAGAGTTAGTTAAAGAAGTAGCTTCCAAAACAAACGATGTTGCGGGAGACGGGACAACTACCGCTACAGTTTTAGCACAGTTTATGATTCAAGAAGGATTGAAAAATGTTGCAGCTGGTGCTAATCCAATATTGATGAGAAACGGTATCGCTAAGGCTACAGATAAAGCTGTAGAGCAGATAAGGAATGCTAGCAGAAAGTTATCAAGTAAAGAAGACATTGCACATGTAGCTTCTATATCTGCTAATAACGAGGAGATTGGAAATATTATAGCGGAAGCTATGGACAAAGTAGGAGAAGATGGAGTTATAACCGTTGAAGACTCTAAAACTCTTGAAACTTATGTAGAATTCACAGAAGGAATGCAATTCGATAGAGGATACATCTCTCCCTATTTTGTAACAAATACTGAAAAAATGGAAGCCGAAATGAAAGAACCTTATATATTAATTACAGATAGAAAGATTTCAGCTGTAAAATCTATAGTTCCAATTTTAGAAAAAGTTGCTCAAGCTGGAAAACCTTTGGTAATCATTGCTGAAGATGTAGAAGGAGAAGCTCTTTCTACGTTGGTTCTCAACAAGCTGAGAGGAACCTTGGAATCAGTAGCTGTTAAAGCTCCTGGTTTTGGAGACAGAAGAAAAGAAATGCTAAGAGATATTGCCATTTTAACTGGCGGTACTGTAATATCTGAAGAAATTGGTCTTACCTTGGAAGATGTTTCCATTAATGATCTTGGTCAAGCTGATTTGGTAAGAGTTGCAAAAGAAGATACTATCATTGTTGGAGGAAAAGGTGAACCTACAGCAATAAAAGAAAGAATAGCTCAGATAAAAGCTCAAATTGAAAATACAACTTCCGATTACGAAAAAGAAACATTACAAGAGAGATTAGCAAAATTATCTGGTGGGGTTGCTGTAATTAAAGCAGGAGCGGCTACAGAAACTGAGTTGAAAGAAAAGAAACATAGAATAGAAGATGCCTTATCTGCAACGAGAGCAGCTGTGGAAGAAGGAATAGTTGCAGGTGGAGGTGTAACGTTACTCAAAGCCAAAAAAGCCGTTGAAGAATTTGCAAACACATTGTCAGGAGACGAAAAAATTGGTGCACAATTAGTAGCAAAATCTTTAGATGCTCCTGCAAAACAAATAATAAGAAATGCTGGTTTAGAACCCGCTATAATTATTGAAAGAATACTCGAAAAAGATGATCCAAAATATGGATTTGATGTACTAAAAGAAAGATACATTAACATGTTTGAGGCTGGAATAATTGATCCAACTAAAGTTACAAGAAGTGCACTTCAAAATGCTGCGTCGATTGCTTCCATGCTTCTAACAAC
>NZ_JALY01000243.1:0-2105 GCF_002924615.1 Petrotoga halophila DSM 16923
AAATATTCCCTTTTTTCTCTTACCCATTCCTCCTGAACATTTTCTTGTAGTAACTCGCCTTTGTATAAACTAACCGCCTTTGAGAACAAAAACAAACGTCTATTGATTTCTTTCTCTTTAAAACTTTCATCGCTTAAGGCTAAAAATTCTTCCAAATCGATATAGATATCATTTGATTTCGAAAATAAACAAAAATCTTCTTGCAAAGTTAATTCGTCGCTGCTCAATCCCAAATTTTTTCTAATATAATATAATGTAGTGTTTAAATTTTGCCTCGCACTTTCATCATCGAAACCGGGCCAAAATAGATCGTACAATTCAAAAACGGAAACCTTTTGACCTCTGTTGAGTATAAGATATTTAAGAATTTCTCTGGCTTTCCTTGATTTTAAATTTTCTATTGGTTTATCATCAAGAAAGATTTTAAAATCCCCTAACATATAGATATTTAACATAGGGTATGCCCCCTTAATACTTAATCTATTAATATTTTAACACTTTTGATGATAAACCCAAAAATATTAACATATTTAAATCGATGTATATTTACTAAAATTCGTACGAGGATACAAGAGAAAAAGAAAATGTGTTAGAAACAAAGTTATAACCGCCTAAGGTCTCAAATTTGAAGTTGGATATTTGATTCAAAATGCCTCCTTTTAAGGAGAAGCCATAATGATTTTCCAAATAACTCAAATCTAAGCCAACAAAAAAGTTGTTGTTCATATTCACAGCCAATTTTTTAAGCTCTCCCCCAAGGTAAAATCCAAGAACTTCAAAATTCAACGCTTGTGCTAATTTTTCTCCCAAATAAAAACCTTGTTCTTCGTTGGTAAGTGTATCTTTTAAATCGAAGATTTTAAATGTAGGGAAGTTTTTAGTTGCTGTGAATGCAAAATCTCCTTTGAAATCAAGGCTGTTATTGGAAAATATGTAAGGAACAAATACCCCCTCGAATTCAATAGAGTCTATGTATGTCTTATCGTTCAAAAAAAGATAAAAGGTCTCATTTTGATAGTTTACACCAACTTTCATTCCATTAAAAATGAGTCCTACATAGTAACCCCCATTTTTGTAATCAAGTAAGTTACTCATGCCAAAGAAAACTAAATCATTTAATTCCACTTCTGTTTCGGTAATGAACTCATCTTCATAATAAGTAAATTGGTTGTAATAAGTTTTAAGAGCAATTTTATTCTTTTTTGAAAATTCTTTTTGATCTGTGAATTCTAATTTTTCAACGTTGTTAACTTGGAGATAGATGTCCAACGTCTTTTCTTCGTTCCCTTCTAAATAATAAATAGAGGTGACATAGTTTTTATTGTTTTTCAATAAGTCGATAGTATTTTCAAAGTGCATATTCACACTGTCTAGAATAATTTTTGTTCTAACCTGATCTCCCAAGTCATTGAGAGGAGTAATTTCAAAAGTAGCCTCAACATTACCTTTTGAATCAAAATTGAAAGTATAACCTTGAATAACAGCCACACTACCGAGCAACGTTTCACTTCTGCTATCATTCTTCAAAACAGAGTATATTGAGTAATTATACATTTGAGAACTTTGTGAAAACGCAAATGTATGAAACGTCAAAACGAAGAGTATTAGAAGATAGATATACTTTTTCATTTTTGGTCAACCCCTTGAAAGGTTGAGCTAGCAGTTAAAAATATCATCATCCGTTTACTTTCATCTTTATTTTGGTTATCCCCGAATAAAAACCTAAAAAAAGGCAGGTCTTTCAGAAGTGGCGTTCCCCCACTTTTTGAATAAAGTTGGCTCAAGTCCAAATCAGCGATCAATAAAATTTCGTTGGGGTTTAAATTGATCTTGGTCTCCAACTCTGACTCTGAAAGTAAATAGCTATCTCTTGTAACTTCCATCAAGTTTGATGTTTTTGTCTTAAAAGAAAGTTGAAGAATTTGATTCATCATAGTTGGAGTCATTTCTATTTCTATTCCACTCTCAATATTTCTAAATTCGTTTCTGTAGGTAGTAAAAACGATACTCTCTGAATTCTTCAAACTTAATAGCGCTGGTTCTCCTGGTAAAACGTTGACAACCTGTTTAGTAACCAAATTTGCAGTTTCGTTCTTTTCGTACAT
>NZ_JALY01000285.1:0-7042 GCF_002924615.1 Petrotoga halophila DSM 16923
AAAGATACATTTAGTAAGTGCATCTTTACTAACAAACATTCAAGAACCAAAAATCTACACAAACAAAAATATAACCTTCAACGAACATCCTTTTTATTTGGGAAGGAAAGAAGTTGTAAAAAGGTTTATGAAAGACTTAAATAAAAAGAATTTAAAAGAGTTCATGGAAAATTACATTGGCCTTGATACAAGACAAAAAAAGACAGTAGAAAAGTTCATAATGAATTACGGTAGGTACTACGATTTGAAGGATATACCCAAAGAATTCACACCGAAAGTGCCAAAAGAGATTGATCCATTCGTGAAAAAATATACGTTAAAAAGAAAACCTTCTGCTGTTTCTTTTTATGTGTTTGAAGGAGAAGAAAGAGAAGAGTTTGTAGAAATTATTGGCAATTTTTAATTGAAAAACGCCCATGTTGGGCGTCTTTTTTGATTCTATCATTAGTTTTGCGATCAATTTTGCAAATTTAGTTTTATCTTTAATTTCTAATCCTTCAAATAACAAAGACTGGTTGTTTAGAAAAGAATTTTTTATTTTTTGAAAATTTCTTCTACCAGCTGCTCTTTTTGGAACTTTAGGCGTATTTGAATGTCTCTTCTTTTACAATACGCAATCTTATAATATCGGGAACATCTTCTTCTTTATCAAAGTGACATTTTATAGCATCTTTGATATTTTCTTTAAGCTCATCTAAGGAAGTTCCTTCCGTAAAGATCGATTCTCCCAAAGCCCTTGCGTTATATCCACCTTCTGGGTCTTCTTCTACTATAAATATTATTTCTTTGACTTTCATCAAATTCATCCCTTTTATTTTCTAGTTTCTAATAATATTATATCATATAAGGACAAATTGTCAGAAAACTGGGCATTAGATCATATTAGATGTCCGTGAAAAAGATTGGAATGAATCACTCTAACTTTCTCTTAATCCAAAACAGCATCTGGATTATTTTCTTCTAGGTTCATTACTACTTTATTAAATAGCATTAAAACACAAACGACACATAAAATCAAACCAGATAGAATGAACATAAGTCCTATCCCCCTGTTTTTCCCAACACCTATTAAAGAGCCAATCCACGTATTCGCTAATGTGCCTCCATCTATAAGAAGTGGATTGAATACTTTTTCTGCCAAAACACCTGATAATACAATTGCAACTGGAGTTATAATTTTCAAAAGTCCATCTATCACAGCGCCCACTCTACCCAAAACTTTACCCTCAATTTTTAGCTGCATTATGGTACCCAATGTTGCATTTGTGAATGGAACAGGCAACATAAATATGAAAAATCCCACGCCAATTATATACCAAACAGGCGATACACCCATCACACACAAACCTATACCTGATAGTATGAGGCTGATAAATATCGCTTTTACCCTATTTTTAATAGTTGGTATAACACTTGCAACTAACCCTCCTAAAACTAATGCTATTCCCGATATGGAATTTACCATCCCATAAATTACTGAATTATAATTGCCCATTATTATTGGTCCAACAAGCACAATACATAAATTAGCTATAAAGTTTAACAGGGCAAATACAGCTATGAGTGAGAAAAAACCTTGTTTTCCTTTTAAATATGTAAGGGTATATTTAAAATCATTGATTATATTACCCATATTTACCCTTTTATCTTCGATAACAGGCTGTGGGATTTTTTGTGATAGGACTGTCCCTATTGCTACAAAGAATGTTATAAAATCGATTGTTAATAAACCTGATAAACCAATTAAAGGGTATAGGGCTCCTGCTACTACAGGTGCTATTATATTTTGAATGGATGGGATTAATTGCATCATTCCATTTGCCCTACCAAGGTTTTTCTTAGGAACAATTTCTGGAATAGAGGCAGTGAATGCAGGCCCTTGAAATGTCCCAAATACTGCAGATATGAAGTTAATAGGGAAAATCATCCATAGTTTCATTTGCCCCGTTATAAGCAATATGATCATAAACATTTTTAAAAGTGCGTCAAATGCGTCTGTGAATATAATTATATTTTTCCTGTTTTTCCTATCAGCGACTGTTCCTGCGATCGGTGCAAAGATTATCCCTGGTAAAATCCGCATTAAAACAGTCATAGTAAAAGTCATTGCACTTCCAGTTGCTTCTAAAACCCAGACAGATAACCCAAAAGTTGTCAAACCAGAACCTAAAATAGAGACGAATTGCCCTATCCAAATTATCATAAATTTTTTCATGGATTTTTCTTGGTCTAACTTTTTTTGATTCATCCCTTTTAACCTCCTGATAATACCTTATGAAAACAAGCATTAATTTCACTAATTTGATTCCTCAACATTCTCAATCACTTCTCTCACAGTTCTTATTTTTGTACCAATTTTGATTAATAGAGTAATAGTAATAATACTTCCTATAAAGGCTAACAACCAATTGTAGCGAAAACCTATTTGATCCGCAATATAACCACTTACCAAAGGGATAGTGAAACCAAACAAGGATCCAGCAGCAGAAATAGCTGAAATATAAGATGCTCTCCTCTCACTTGGAATGAGATCGTGAACCCATACTGAACTAGCACTCTTATCTATGCCCAATCCCAATTCTATTAAACTGGCTCCTAAGTAGAAAGCAACAATTGAAGCGTGAGAAGCGATTGTAATAGAACCAATTGCAATTAAACTTTGCCCCATTATTGATACTTTCACACCTTCAAAACGCTTTAGAAGTATGCCTGCTAAACTATTTCCAACGGCTAAAACTACAAGAAAAATTGCCATTGTAAAACCTAAGTATGCAGTAGACAATTTAAGCTCTTTGACCATATATAATTGCCATATCATTACAAAGGTCTGGAAAGCAATTATTCCTGTCATAGAGTAAATCAAAATTAATCTCATTGTGGTACTTTTAAAAATATCAATTGTGTTTCGAACAAGGGCTTTTCTAAATGAAATTGCCCTATCTCCGTAATTTTCATTTAAAATGAAAATAAGAATGATCGATGTCCCAAGTGCCATTATACCAGCAACCAATAAGGGAAAATCCGGACGACCAATTGCAAGAACAGAGGACAGTAAAGCTATAATAGCTCCGAATATTAGTGAAATTGCATTTGCATTCGGAAACACTTTCGCTTTTAAATGTGCTCGACCTTCTTTAGTAATTTCATCTACAAACCAAGCTCCCGGAGTGCCGCTAATCAATGCAACACCGGCTGCCCAAAATAAAATACTCAAGATAAAAGTGAATAGATTATTTGCTTGGAAAAATACCAGTAACCCGATGGACCATATAAAAAATCCTAACACTAACGATCTTTTCCGACCGTATTTATCAGCAATGTTTCCAGTTGGAAAGTCTAATACACTTAACGCTATTGAAGCAATCGCTAATACCTGTCCGATCTGAAATGAGGTTAATCCCCTTATACCCATATGAGCAACATATACAGTGCCGAATAATTTATCAATACTTTCGTAAAGTATAATAATAAAATAATATTTCGTTATTGTAGAGTCAAGTTTGATTGATTTACCAAAACGCCCCATAGATCTTATCCTCCGGTTTTTATAAAATTACTGCCTTTAAAAATTCTAAAACTTAATATCTGTTCCCTTTGCCTCCGTTCATCACAGCATTTTCTTTTTCTTATTCAACCATTAGTTTTTTACCAAAGATATCTACGAATGTGAAACTCGCTCCCCACCCTTCTAAAGATCTTAATTTTATTATATACTTTTTCATATGGTTTTCAACTGTTTTTTTAATTGGCTTCAAATATGCATTGATAAACTATTACAGAGATCAGTCAAAAAATAGTTACGTTAAAATATTTACGATTTTTTTGCCGAATATACTGTTTTTGCCATTTCTTTTACTTATTATAAGAGAGTTATGATATAATGAACTTAAGAAAAAAATATAGAAGCTTCGAGAGTTGTTAACATTCCAAAGAAAAGGTTTTTGAAGTGAATTTTATTTTATATTTTTGTTGTTATTGGGTAAAGGAAAAAGGGGTTGAGAAATAAACATTAAACTATTGTGTGAAATTGTGAATAAAGAACAGTTTATAAATTCAATTTTGGATTATATATCGAAGGTATTTTATAATGAGTTGTAAACAAAGGAGCGAAGGAAGTTGATTCAATACGAAGATTTTGCAAAAGTTGAGATGAGAGTAGGGAAAATTATACAAGTTGGTGACTTTCCAAAAGCAAGAAAGCCTGCTTATCAACTTACCATCGATTTTGGAGAGTATGGATTAAAACATTCAAGCGCTCAAATTAAAGAGGTATATAAAAAAGAAAAACTTTTAAATCGACTTGTCATTGCGGTTACCAATTTCTCACCAAAGCAAATTGCTAATTTTATTTCAGAAGTTCTTGTATTGGGAGTAAATAACGAAAAAGGACAGGTTGTTTTACTGCATCCCGATAAAGAGGTCCCTTTAGGGGAAAGAGTGTACTAAAAGATTGGTAAAGAGTTTTCTTTTTTGTTTGTTCAACTTAATTATACTATAAGTCTGATAAATATCGCTTTTACCCGATTTTTACTTCTTTTTTATTTTATCATGATAAAAATAGATTCGGCAATCAACACCATATTTTTCACAGGTTTTTAATGTATCATCTTTCAACCTTTCCCAATAAGAATTATCATTCTTATTATAAATATTATCATACAAGGGTAGCAAATAGGGTCTGGTATCCTTTATGTAATTCATTACCCTTCCTTTATAACTACCTCTCAAATTTAAATTTTCAAAACAGATATAATGGGTATGCTTATAGATCTTCTCTATGATTGATTCATAATCACAGATCCCTGGAAAGATTGGAGATATAAATACATACGTATTGATTCCTTCTGCATTAAGTTTATATAAAACATCCAGTCTCTTTTCCACCGAAGAAGCATATGGTTCTATTTCTTTTCGAAATTTATCATCTAAGGTATTCATGGAAATCCCAACCTTAATATTTGAAAACTGCTTTATCAAATCAATATCTCGCGTAACTAATGCTGACTTCGTTAAGATCTCAACATGAGCCTTAGTTCCAGTAAGCTTCTTCAATATTTTTCTCGTCGCCTCATACTTTTTTTCGAACGAATTATATGGATCTGTAACAGAACTAAATAATATTGTTTGATTCTCTTTGAATTCAGGAATTTTTATTGATGAAACCTTCTTAATATCAATAAAATCTCCCCAATTATCATTATGGTTTGTAAAACGTTTCATAAATTCCGCATAACAATAAATACATTTATGCGTGCATCCAACATAGGGATTGCATACATAATCTGCATCCGGCAATTTAGTTTTTGAAAATAATTCTTTGACTTGAACCTCACTAATATGAATCAAATTTTTACTTCCTTCCTTGTTGTTTCCACTGCTTGCTACCACGATAAGAATTATGCTTTCTATCTTTTGGAAAAGGTTGTTAAGTATACCTTAACAGGGAGTCTCCTTTCTTCTAAGAAATTTACAAGAAACGTACACTCATTGAATTCATCTTTTCACTTCTTTAATTGAGATGTTTATATTTTTCAAAGCAGGCTCTTCTTTTCCTTTGTATTCTTTGCAGAGATTTTTTATTTCTATAATATCCATCAAATCCATCTCCCTACAGACAAATTTGTTGTTACTTGTTGACCATTCAACAATGCATTTTTGAAAACGGTTTTTGTGGTACTTTTAGCTATAAAATTTATTTAATCAGAAAACCCCATTTTTTCATTTAATCTCCAATCACAGAAAAAATGCACTAAATTTATGAAATGATCCTATAATATACTCTTGAGGTCAATTTGTAACTTATATAATAAACAACCGCAAAAATAAAGGCAATCACAAGAAAAGAATTGAGTATAATCATAAAATTGCTCATCCGGAAGGCTAATAATATTCTCCTTATTAAGAAAAGAGAGAAAATACCATGAAGTAACGCACCTAATAATGGTATAGAGAATATTCTTAACATCTGTTTATTGGTGCTCTTTTTTATTATTTTTTCGCTCACTCCCAACTTTCTGTAAATATCGTATCTTTTGGCATCTTCATACCCTTCGGATATTTGTTTGAAGTATAAAGTGAGTATAAAAGTCATCATAAACAATAAACTCATAAATATCAACAAAATCAAGCCACCCCCAAAGTACATTATCCATTCGTCTGATACTATTTTTTTGATCTCATAGAAAATCGTTCCTTTACTTTTTAAAGTATCATCTAAAGAGTAAAAAAATTCTGTATCAACCTCTTCTGTCACGTCAAACGAAATAACGTGACTTTCTTCAGTTGATCCTACTATTTCGTTAATTTCATTTATAGAATCAACTACGATATATAAGTGCCTAAACAAATAACCTTGAATCCGTTCTTTGATGTAAAAAGAATCTAATTCCAAAATTTTGAATTCCTTTTGAAGAGCTTGGTTTTGCATCTTTAAAGTTGAAAGATTTAAAGAGTTACTAAGCGAATAGATAGCTATTTCATTTTCTTCCAATGACAACTTTTCCGGAGCGTAATTATTGTAGTCTTCCAGCGGAATTATTGAGATTGCCCAATGATTACTAATGTTTTCTGGCGTTAGCGTTAGTCCAAAATACATTACATCCTCTTTTAGAATGGCGTCAGTTGTAAATTCATCATATTCAGCATAATTTACAAAAGTGGCTTGATATTCTTCTTTGAGGATATTTATACTTTCTTTTATACTAGCAGTTTCATTTTCTGAATTTGTTTCTATGTAAACGTCTCTGTTTAGTCTGTTGTCAATCATTGTTTCTTTTCCAAAGAATACAGAAGATGCTGTTGTAAGGGCTAAAAGTATCAATGTTGATAAAATACAGATATTCGCTAAGGAAATACCGTTTTTGCTCATCCTAAAAAGTAAGTTTGATGTTGGTATGAAGTTTTCCACTTTTAAAAACTTTTTACTTCTTTTCATTCTACTTATGTAATTTATGCTCACATAATTAAAAAATAAATAGGTTGCTATTATGATTAAAGGGACAGCTAAAAATATTCACAAAAAGCTTTTCAACCTAGTCATTAT
>NZ_JALY01000148.1:0-1435 GCF_002924615.1 Petrotoga halophila DSM 16923
TCTTTAGACAACAGAGTCGGAGCTGCGGTACTTATTAAGTCTTTGGAGTACCTACAAAATCTTAAATTTGAAGGACAATTGACTTTGTCTTTTAACAAAGGTGAGGAAGTGGGATTAGTTGGAGCACAAGGTAGCGCCCAGCATCTAAAACCAGATTTTGCCATAGTAGTTGATGTAACCTTTGGTGAAAAACTGCCGGAAAATGTGGAGCCTATCAAGCTGGGGGAAGGGCCAGTTATAGGTATAGGTACCACCGTTACCAGAAGTGTTTTCGAAGAACTAACAAAAACTGCTAAAAATAACAATATCAAATACCAAATAGAAACTTTTGCTAGAGGCAGTGGCACCGAAGCAGATGTAGTACAAATATCTTCTACCGGAGTAAAAACAGGTGTTGTTTCAGTTCCAATCCTTAACATGCATTCTCCCAACGAGGTTGTAGATGTAAAAGATGTGGAAGAAAGCGCAAAATTATTATCTCTCTTTGCTTTAAACACCAGTTTAAATTGGAAAGGACGTCGAAAATCATGAGGAAGTATTTAAAAGACTTAACCAATCTTGCCGGCATATCTTCAAGAGAAGAAAAAATAAGAGAGTACATCCAGTCAAATGTAGCTGACAAGGTTGATGAAATTACCGAAGACAACATGGGGAACCTAATTTGTTTAATTAAAGGTAAAGATTCCTCCAAAAAATTAATGCTTGACGCACACATGGACGAAGTTGGTTTTATGATCACCAGAATAAATGAAGACGGTACTTTTGGCATATCTCCCGTTGGGGGAGTTGACCCAAGGGTAGTAAAAAGTCAGAGATTAAAAATCGAAGAAAAAATATCTGCTGTTGTCAATTCTACACCTATTCACTTAGAAAAAGAAACCGACAAAGTTGAGCAATATGAAAGTATAAGGGTCTACGCTGGATTTTCCAACAAAGAGGAAGCATCTAAAAAGGTCCATTTGGGCGATATGGTTACATTTGATACTACTTACTATGAAGAAAATAACTATGCTGTAGCCAAAGCCTTTGATGATAGGGTTGGATGTTCTATTATGATGGATATAATTGACTATTTTTTTGAGAACAGCGAGAAACCTCTTTACGACACATACTTCAATTTTGCTACTCAGGAAGAAACAGGGCTGAGAGGTACAGGAACTGCAGCTTCAGAAATACAGCCAAATTTCGCTATTGTATTAGAAGGTACAACTGCTGGGGACAACCCTGAAAATACCCCGGATAAATGGGCAACCCATATCGGAAATGGGCCGGTCTTAACATTCATGCATAGCGGTTTAGTACTTAACAAAGAGATCTTTGAAAAAATTGTAGATACTGCAAAGAAATTAGGGATTAAATTCCAATACAAAATGCGAACGGCAGGAGGAACAGATGCAGCCAGACTCGCAAAGACCCTTTATGGAATTCCAGCAGG
>NZ_JALY01000229.1:0-9245 GCF_002924615.1 Petrotoga halophila DSM 16923
TGTTTCATCGTTGTTCCTCTTACGATGGAATCATCAATTAAAACAACTCTTTTGTTATCAATAACTTCTTTAACCGGTAAAAGTTTACGTCTAACTCCTAACTTTCTTTCTTGCAGATCTGGATCGATAAAAGTCCTTCCCACATACTTGTTTCTCATTAGCCCCATTTCTAAAGGGATACCCGAGGCTTTTGAATATCCTAACGCAGCAGAAAAGCCACTATCCATTACTGGAACGACTATATCAGCATTGATGGGACTCTCTTTTGCACATAACTCTCCCAACTTTTCACGCATTAAGTGCACATTATCACCAAATATATTTGAATCGGGCCTTGCGAAGTAAACATGTTCAAAAAAACAAAACTTATTAGGACTATTCGAAGATATTAAATGGCTTTCTATCTTTCCATCTTTTATTTCAACTAGTTCACCGGGCTCTATTTCCCTAATTTTAGCGTTTCGTAGAGGAAAGAATTTAAAAGCGCTGTCTTCAGAGGATACGTAAATTCCATTTTCAGTTTCACAAATACTTAACGGCCTGTATCCAAAAGGATCTCTAAAAGCAATTATTTTATCTTTGAAAAGGAAAAGTAGAGAGTAAGATGGAGAAATATTTTCAGTGATTGTTTTGCCAATTTCTTCACTATTCCAATTTGAAGGAGAACCTTTTAGTTTATTCACTAATAGATGTGGGAAAAGTTCTGTATCTGAAGTCGTCATAAATATGGAACCTTGCTCTTCATATTTTTCTTTCAGTTCAGGGCCATTTTCTATTTGACCGTTATGCGCTATGGAAAAAAATTCATTTTTATACTTTATACTAAGCGGTTGAGCATTTGTGAAATTAGAAACCCCTTTCGTTGAATATCTTACATGTCCGATCCCAAAATAACCGTTAATTTTTTTTGATACACCGCCCCCGAAAACTCTATTGACTACGCCTTTACCCTTATAAGTTGTAATCTTAGTGCCATCTGATACAGAGATACCAGCTGATTCTTGGCCTCTATGTTGAAGAGCCAAAAGACCTTCAACAATTCTGCCACTTACGTTGTACTTTTCAGTTTTTGAATATGCGGCAAACAAACCACAATTCTCCATCAGCATTTAACTATTCCTCCACACTTTTTGAAATACTATCGAAATAGATACTTCTAAGCTCTTTTAAATCAAAACAAACGCTGCCGATATCAATTCCATCATCACTGGATTTTATCTCTCCCAATTTTTTAACGTTGATGTTATATGATTTAGCAATATCTTCAAAAGTATAGGAATCTTTACTACTAACAGATACGATAAACCGACCCTGATTCTCTCCAAAAAGTTCTTCTACGGAAGTATCTAAAATACCTTTAAAACCAAGATTACTCGATATACAAGACACAGCTAAAGCAACGAGTAAACCTCCTTTGGAAACATCATGCACACTTTTTAAAATACCTTTTTCTATTAGATCTAATATAAAATTTTGCAAATACTTTTCATACATCGGATTTACAAAGTCGATTTCTCCACCCACAAAATCTTCAAGAACCTTCAAATAAAGACTGCCGCCTATCTTATCCATATTGATATCTGTTTTTCCAATTAAATAGACCAAGTCTCCAAAATCCTTGAATTTTAAATTAACTATTTTTTTAATATCCTTAATTTCTCCAATCATACCAATAACTGGGGTAGGGAAAATCGATGTTTCATGATACGAATTATAAAAACTGACATTACCGCTAACCACTGGGGTAGAAAGTTCTTTTGAAGCTTCAATCAATCCCTCGATACTTTTCTCAAATTGCCATGATACTTCGGAATCATCAGGATCACCAAAATTAAGGTTGTCCGTGATAGCTAAAGGCTTTGCACCAACAGAGATTAGATTTCTTGCAGCTTCGTATACAACATTCTTTGTACCCTCAAATGGATCCAAATAAGTGTAAAGTTCGTTGCTATCAATCGAAACAGCAATAGCCTTTTGAGTATTTTTAAACCAAAGTACAGCACTATCGGCTTGTTCTGGTATAAATATTGTATTCGTTCCAACTTTAAAATCATACTGCTGATATATCCATTTTTTACTGGATATGTTGTGGTTTGACAGTAATATCTTTAATATTTTATCTATATCCTTTATCTTTGTCTTTGGATATTTTTTTGCTTTGTTCAATATATAAGTAGAAGGAATGGTGTTGTTCCTATAATATTCAGGGGCGTTAACTAAAATCTCTATTGGAAGATCAGCAAGAACCTTGCCTTCGCTATTTTCTTTTACAACGTAACGAGGAGTTGAAATTGTTTTTCCTATAATTGCAAAGTCGATTAAGTATTTATTACAGACGATTTCTACTTTTTTCTCTGTACCAGGGTTAACCAAAAAAAGCATCCTCTCTTGAGACTCAGAAAGCATTATTTCCCAAGGTTCTATATCCTCTTGCCTTTTGGGTATATTATCTAAATAGAGTTCACAACCAACTCCACCCTTATAAGCCATCTCAGAAGTAGAGCTAAGAACACCGGCAGCCCCCATGTCTTGACAAGCCCTTACCCCTCTTATTTTCAATATCTCAAGTGTCGCTTCGATTAGATTCTTTTCGGTAAAGGGATCTCCAACTTGGACAGAGGGCCTATCATCTTTTCCACTCAATTTTTTTGATGCAAAAGAGGCTCCATGGATTCCATCACGTCCGGTTTTAGATCCTACATATACAAGAAGTTTATCAGGTCCATCAGCGTGGGAAGATGCCAAATGATTTTTGCTAGCAACACCGACGCACATTACATTTACCAAAGGGTTTGTTGAATATATTTCATTGAAAGAAGTCTCTCCACCAACCGTAGGGACACCGATGGAATTTCCATAATCGCTTATACCTGAAACAACACCTTCGAACATGTTCTTCACCTTTGGATCAAAAACATTTCCAAATTTCAACGAATCTAAAAGCGCTATGGGCCTTGCTCCCATAGCTAATATATCTCTAACTATACCGCCAATACCAGTAGCGGCTCCTTGATAAGGTTCTACAGCAGAAGGATGGTTGTGACTTTCAACCTTAAAAACAACGTCCTTTCCACCAATTTGAACGTATCCTGCATTTTCGCTTTCATAAGATTCATTAATTTTTTTGAGATAATGTTTAGAATGTTTGTAACCACAATGTTCAGACCATTGAGCAGAAAAAAGATAGGTTTCAAATTCATTGGGTATTCTCCCCAACTTTTCTTCGATAAGATCAAATTCTTCTCTTGAAATACCTAATTCCAATGCTATCTCTTTAATTGTTAATTGATTCTGCACTAGTCAAATACCTCCTGATAGATTGAAAAATGTAATTACCGTCCTCATTACCTAATACACTATGACAAGCTCTTTCCGGGTGAGGCATTAAACCAAACACATTGTATTCTTTATTTACTATGCCTGCCACATCGTCAAATGAACCGTTGGGATTCTTTTTGTACTTTAATACAATATTTTTAGGATCAAGCTTGTTATCTTTAATTATATAACGACCTTCCTTGTGGGCTATAGGTAAAGTTAAAATATTTTTTCGCATGTTATTAATAAAAGGCGTATCAAAATTCATGACCTCAACTTCAACATCTTTGCATATGAATCTATGAGAGATGTTAACGGTTAATGCTCCGGGTAATATCCCTGCCTCTGTTAGTATCTGAAAACCATTACAAACCCCTAAAACCAACCCTCTTTTGTTCAATATATACTTCTCTACCGAGCTCATTACGGGAGAAAACCTTGCTAATGCGCCAACTCTTAAATAGTCTCCATAGGAAAATCCTCCTGGAATAAAAACCAAATCGAAATCCAGTAATTGATTAAAATCATGCCATATATATTTTGTATCAAAACCGTTAATTGTCAAAGCAAAATTAGCATCTCTATCACAGTTTGAACCAGGAAAAACTATAATTCCAGCCGTTAACGAATTTACATTCTTCACACTGTTCACTTCCTACTCAAATCGATGATTTCAAAATCTTCTAAAACTGGATTTGTTAAAATTTTATAAGCTATTTCTCTGACTTTATCTTTGGCTGCTTCGTAGCTATCTTCTTTTACTTCTAATTCAATACTTTTTCCAAATCTTACACTTTCAACGTTGTAATTTAGCCTTCTTAAAACCTTAAAAGTAGTAGCTCCCTGTGGGTCTAAAATTCCTTCCCTTAACTTTATTTTTACTTCAAATCGGAAGGTTTTCTGCTCCTCTTTAATCATGATATATCTAACCTCCCAAGTAATACTTCGTAGGCGTTTATGAGATCCCCTTTATCTTCTCTATACACATCTTTGTCAAGAGATTCCATAGTATTTACGTCCCAAAAACGGCACGTATCAGGAGAGATCTCATCGATCAACGTAACTTTGTTATCATTTTTACTGATTCCGAACTCTAATTTAAAATCCACCAAAATAATTCCTTTAGATTTTAAATGATCTCTCAAAATATCGTTAACTTTTTTAGAAATTGAAGTGATTTCATCCAATATGTCTTCTGTGGTAACCTTCAAAAGAAGGACAGCATCTTTGGTGATCATGGGATCACCTAACTCGTCATTTTTTAAAGAAAATTCAATTAAAGGATAATCAAATATCAAGCCTTTTTTCACACCGTATCTCTTACAAAAACTACCGGCAGTGTAATTTCTAACTATAACCTCAAGAGGAATTAAATCTGTCCATTTTGCAACGAAAGAGTTTTCATCGTAATCGTTGATGTAATGGGTATTTATTCCTTCCTTATTCAACATTTCAAAGAAAAACTTAGAAATTTTTTTGTTAATTTTACCTTTGTTAAGTATCTGATCTTTTTTTAGTCCGTTGAACGCTGTAACATCATCTTTGAATTTTATCAATAACTTCTGCTCATCGAACTTATATACTTTTTTAGCTTTCCCTTCATACAAAAGTGTAAAATTTTCATTATTTTCCATCTTTTTCACCTTCTACCAACCTTTTTGCAAAGTATGCTGCATTTTTCATTCCACTACTTCCAATTCCCATGGTTGCAATAGGTACCCCACTAGGCATTTGTACCATAGAAAGTAATGCATCTATTCCATTTAAAGGACCTACATCTCTTGGGACACCAACAACGGGAAGATTAGTTAATGAAGCAATTACACCAGGCAAGGCAGCAGAAAGACCGGCAACAGCTATTATGACACTATACTCGTTAGTGGGAAGTTCTTCAATAAATTTGGTTAGCTCTTTTAAATTTCTGTGAGCACTAAACACTTTGTAATCGTAACTCATTTTCCATTCTTCAAATAGATCGATGGCAGTTTTTACAAAAATCTCATCTGATTGACTCCCAGATATCAAAAGGACTTTCTTACTCAAAGTTATCTCTCCTTTTTAAAATAATTTCATTTTTTAAAGCATTAAAATAAAAAATCCTACCTCCCATACAGTAGAGAGGTAGGATATTGATATAAAAATCCCACACCCCTCTTACTGTAGTCAAACAGTTTACGGCTGTTTGGTAGAAACTGCCGAACCATATTATCGGCATTATACAGAAAGAGGTTCCTTGATTATTTATTTTTTTATGTATTCATTATAACAAAGAAATTTTAGTCTAAGGTTAATTTTTTGAAAAATAAGGTAAATACAAAAAAGTGCTTACATTCGAAAATTATCTTTTATATTGGAGTATTTATCAGTATTTTCAACGAAATCAATTACCTTTTTTTCTATTTGATCTCTTATCTTTCTAAATGCTTCTAATCGTTCCTCTTCAGATCCTTGGGCAGCGGCGGGGTCATCAAAGGGCCAATGTAGTCTTATACTAACACCAGGGAAAAAAGGACATTCTTTTTCTGCTTTTGAGCAGACAGTTATTAAAAAACCAAACCTATCGTTCAAGTATATATCCAAACTTTTTGAGTATTGTCCGACCATAGATACTCCTTTCTCTTCCATAACTTTTATAGTCAATGGATGAATTTCACTTGCTTCTAAACCAGCACTGTAAGCCTCGAACTTATCATCTCCGTATTTCTTCAAAAAAGCCTGAGCCATCTGACTTCTAGCAGAATTTCTCGAACATAAGAACAAAACTCTGATTTTATTCATAATTTTCCTCCCTAGGATGATGGTTTAATCTTGCAATTTCGTCTAATTTTTTTATATCTGCTCTCTTTTCTTGAACTTTAAATTCGTTAAGTCTTTTATCTTTAAGTTTTTGAAGAATATCCTTTTCACTTTTTGCTTTTAAATAATTTTGTCGAGCAATTTCTTCTTCTTGTAACCTTTCTTGTAACTCTAAACGTAGTTGTGACAATTGATCATTTAAATAATTATTATACTCTATCATACTTAATAGTTTAGTAATTGAGATAGTATCTTTTACCTCTTTTATAAATTCTGTAGAAAAAGCATCAATCTTATTGCTGATACCTTTAATTTCGTCTTCAACTAACTGTCTTTGTTTACTTTTTATTCCTAATTCTATTCTTGCGGTATCTTCAAAACTTTTTTTTAGATCTTTCAATCGTTCAAGACGAAATTCAAACTTCAATGTTCATCCCCCTATTCAGTTTAAGACTTCATTTAATTCCGTATCTATCCAGCTTATAATAAAGATTTCTAACAGTTAAACCTAATTTACGAGCAACCTCTGTTTTATTACCATGGCTGGCTTCTAGTACTTCTAGAATTATCTTTTTCTCAAAGTCTTCAGTCATTTCTTTAAGCGTTCCTGTGACTTCTTCAACCTTTTCTTCCAAATCGGGAATATGTGTTGAAGTAACTAAGGAATCACTGTTGTCCATCGCCAACATAGCTCGGTCTATTACGTTTTCCAACTCTCTTATGTTCCCTGGCCACGAATAATTCATCAATTTATTCAATGCATCTTCAGTAAATCCGTAAACTATTCTACCATACTTTCTATTTAAATTATGTAGTAGTTGCTGAGCTAGTTCAGGTATGTCTTCCTTTCTTTCTCTTAATGGAGGAACTTCAATACTTACTACTGAAATTTTGTACAAAAGTTCTTTAGAAAATTTACCCAAACTCGAAAGAATCTTTAAATCTTCGGTTGTTGAAAAAATGAACCTCACATCAGGAATAAAATCGTAATAATCCGTATCGAAAACATTGTCTTTAAGAAAAGTTAAAAGTTTTCTCTGCATTTCTAAATCCATTAAATCAATATTTTCCAAAAAAAGTGTCCCTTCATTAGCTTGAGCCAAATAGCTATTTCCCCCAAAAAGGTACTCTTCCTGTCTTTCTTTTGGAATCAAAGAAAAATTTAATTTTAAATATGGTCCATCTTTTCTCGGACTTGCATTGTGAATAGCTTGTGCTAGAACCTCTTTCCCTACCCCAAATTCTCCTATTAATAAAAGGTCCACGTCTACAGACGCTACTTTACTTGCTTGAGCTATTACATCTTTCATAATTTCAGATTTTACTACTAAATCGTCGAAGGTGCGTGTGGCACTCTCTTTTTTTAGCATCCTTTTCGTTGCTTCGAGCTCGTTTATTAATCTTTGAATCTCGGAAATATCATGAATAACGGCGACACTTCCTTTAAACTCATTTTTAACAAAAAGTGGGGTGACGCTTGCTACTACTTCTTTTTTGTTCGTAGCTAATCTTTTTCTTACATTGTATATAGGTTTTTTCTCTCTTGCACATTGAATATGTAAACTTTCACCTTCCGCCAAATCTATAGTGGCAGGTTTACCAATGACCTCTCTCGGTGTTAGTCCTGTGATTCTTGTATAAGCTCTGTTGACCATGGTAACACGACCTTCTTGATCAGCCACAGAAATTGCATCTGAGGTAGAATCAATTATAGAAGTTAAAAGTGCTTCCATTTCTCTTAGATTAGTAATCTCTTCGGCTAACTTTTGTAATGTGGTGATATCTCTGAAGACAGCGGCAACTGCGATAGTTTCATTATTATCATTTTTTATAGGGATACGGGAAGTTAAAATAACTTTATCTCCCAAATTTTGCAATTTGTCATATTCTGGTTCCCCAGTTCTTAAAACAATATGCAATCTTGTGTTTGGAACATTTTCAACTACATTTTGCCTTATTATTTTTTCTTTATCAACCTCTAAAATCTTACAGGCGGAGTCGTTTATGTAAAAAATCTTTTCTCTTTCATCTATAATCATTACTCCATCTTGTAACTGATCAAGAACGTACCCCATCAGTTCTACTTCTTTCATGAAATCACCCCTCTGATAGTCACCAACGTTTATTGTGACGTTGAAAAAACTTCATTGTTTTCTTTTAAATTATGAGTCTGAATCCAACCATTTTTAAATCCTAATTCATACAAATAGTCGACTACTTCCTGATATTCTGATTTGTATAAATATCTTGATAATTTTTTATAATTTTTTGCCTTATAAACCGGAACGTACTGGTCCATTAAACTGATATGTATCTTTTCGGAAATTTCATACTTTAAGAATTTTAAGGCTTCTTTCGCTTGGTTTATTAGATTGGGTAAAACTAGAATACGAATTATTATTCCTTTTTTCAAAATGTTAGACTTTTCATCTACTATAAAAGTTTCACCAATCTGACGATGCATCTCTTTAATAGCTATTTGGACATTACTCCAATAATCTTTTACCCCTGAATATCGTTTACCAACGATATTACTAGTATACCTTATATCAGCCAAATATATATCAACGACATCCTCCATCAGCTTCAAAGTTTCAATGTTTTCATAAGAGGAAGTATTCCATACAATGGGTAATCGAAATCCTCGTTCTATTGCATATATCAAAGCATCAAAAATAAAAGGTAAGTATGGGGTGGCAGTTACCAAATCCAAATTAGCAGCCTTCATTTCATTCTGTAATTTTAAGAAAATTTCTGCTAAGTCGATTGTTGAAATGTTCTTTCCGAAACCCAGTTGACTAAAATTAAAATTCTGACAATAAACACACCTCATCGTACAATTGCTAAAGAAAATACCACCTGCACCATTTTCTCCTTGCAATACAGGCTCTTCTCCAGGATAAAGAACATACTCGGAAATTTTTATTTCGTTCCCGACCCTACAAGTTCCAACATTTGTTAACCTATTTACTTTACACTGCCGAGGGCAAAGATCACATTTTTCTAATCGTTTCATCAAATAATTACGTCTTTTATGAAGTTCACCTGACTCGTATAACTTCATGTAAGAAGGTAAAATTTCCATCTTATAATATACCTCCACTATTATCGAACGTTAAGGGGTTCCCCCT
>NZ_JALY01000075.1:0-2068 GCF_002924615.1 Petrotoga halophila DSM 16923
ATAATATATGAAGAAAAGGGGAAACCAACTTTTGAAGAACAATTGACTATTTATAAGCAAAACAAAGATCCACTTTTTAAAAGAAGCATAGATTTAAACAAATTAGAAAGTTTCATAAACTCAATGAGATAAGAGGTGATACCATGGCATTGAAAGTTGGAGACGTGGCTCCCAATTTTAAATTGAAAGATCAAAATGGTGATGAAATTTCTTTATCTGGCTTTAAAGGAAAAAAGGTTCTGCTTTCCTTTCACCCTCTAGCATGGACTGGGGTTTGCGAAACACAGATGAAAAACTTGGATTTAAAATACGACGAATTAGAAAAACTCAACGTTGTACCTTTAGGAATCAGTGTTGATACATCACCTTCAAAAAAAGCATGGGCTCAAAACATGAAAATCAACAAACTTAAACTTTTGTCAGATTTTTGGCCCCATGGAGAAGTTGCTAAAAAATATGGTATATTCGATGAAGAAAACGGTTTTTCCAAAAGAGCGAATTTTTTAATCGATGAAGAAGGAAAAATTGAATTTGTAAAAGTTTACGAATTAAGAGATCAACCAGATTTAAATGAAATTATGAATTCTATCAAAAGATGAAAGAAATTTAAATAGGCTTCGACAAAAAGTTCGAAGCCTAATTTATTATAATGGAGTTAAAAATTATGCAGAAAATTGCTTTCATCCTTTTAATTTCGATAATTTTCTTCACCAATTTATTTAGTCAATCGATAAATATGCCAGAATTTCCAAAAGGGACTTTAACTATTTCACAAGAGGGAAGTATTTTAACAATCCCTATTGAAATTGCTAATACGAACGAATTAAGAGAATTCGGTTTGATGTACAAAGAAGATATTCCGGAAGATTATGGAATGCTTTTTGTATTTCCAACACCTGGAATAAGAGGCTTTTGGATGAAAAACACCTTTGTTGAACTCGATATCGCTTTTATAGATAGCAGTGGAACAATATTAGATATACAAAACATGAAACCTTGTGAAGAATCACCCTGTCCGATTTACATAATTTACACACCTTTCAAATATGCTTTAGAGGTAAAAACCGGTTTCTTTGGTCGATACGGATTCGCTGAAGGAGCAAAAATTGAATGGTCAATAAATGAATGAATGAGAAACAAGTTTTACTGTTTCTAAAGGCAGTAAGAAAAATCCACAAGGAGGAATAATAAAAATGAAAAAAATAGTTATTTCGGTACTTATTATTTTGTTTGGTATAAACTATATCTATGCAGCTGAAAAGGTAGTTGTAGGAGCAAAAGCTTTTACAGAAGGTTATATATTGTCAAGCATGGTTTCTTTACTTCTTCAAGAGAAAGGGATTGATGTAGAAGAAAAATTTGGACTATCCTCGTTTCCTCTACGCAAGGCTATGGAGACTGGTCAAGTTGATGCTTATGTAGATTACACAGGAACTGCTTGGGCAGCGTATTTTGGACATACAGAAAACATATATGATCCTCTGAAACTGTTTGATTTAGTGGCAAAAGAAGACTTAGAGAAACACAACATCGTATGGTTAGATATGATCAATTTTAATAATACTTATGGTTTGGCGGTACGAAGCTCTTTTGCTAAAGAAAACGGAATACAAAGTCTAAGTGATTTGGCTGATTATATTAATTCGGGAAAAGGAAAGGATTTAATTTTTGGAGTTAATCCAGAATATTATGAAAGAAGCGATGGAATCTTTGCGGTTATGGATGCATACAATATGAATCTGCCAAAAAACAATGTAAGAACGATGGAAGCAGGATTAACATATGAAGCGTTAGCGCGTAAAAATATTGATGTAGCTATGATATATTCTACCGATGCTCAAATCTTACGTTTTGACTTGGTGATTTTAGAAGACGATAAGTCTTTCTTTCCCCACTACAATCCTTCCGTTTTGGTTAGAAAGGAAATAATAGATGAATACCCTAAAATAAGAGAAATTTTAAAACCATTGACATTGTATTTAAATGAGGATATAATTATAAGGCTGAACTACTTGGTTGATTTTGAAGGTATAGAGCCCAAAATTGTTGCCAGAAAGTATCTACAAGG
>NZ_JALY01000103.1:0-3526 GCF_002924615.1 Petrotoga halophila DSM 16923
CTATTTTCGTGATAGAACCGAAAGGACTTTGAAGTAAATTTTATTTTATATTTTTGTTGCTATTGGGTAAAGAACCTTCTGCTATTTCTTTTTATGCTTTTGAAGGGGAAGGAAGAGAAGAGTTGGTGGAAATTATTGGCAATTTTAATTGAAAAACGCCCATGTTGGGCGTCTTTTCGGAAATTATTTCAATAACTCTTTTAGCTTTTTCGTCTTGGATCATATTAAGCGGCTATTTATGTATCTAATTTTTCTACCATCATTTTTTGAAATAGAACCTTTATTTTTTAACTTCAAAAGGGGTGAAAGCTTGGATACTTCTTAAATATCCAAGAACAATTTCGTTAAATGTCGCAAATCTTCCAATCTCTTCTTCAGTTTTTACCAACACCTCTTCTTCAAAGTTAGATACAACTTCACCAGTTGGAATAGGTTCACCTTTTCTTATCATCCTGTGCTTTTCTTTAGCAGAATCCATATCATCTGTATATAATATTTTACCTTCTTTTATAATTGCAAAAGATGACGATATTTCCTCGAGTTCGTATATTTCGTGAGAAGATATGATTATCGTCTTGTTCGTTTCATTTGCATAATTTCTTAAAATTTTTAAAGCCTCCGATCTTATAACGGGATCAAGGTTCTGAGTTGGTTCATCTAAGAGCAAAAGATCGGCGTTACTGGATATTGTTAGTGCCAAATAAAACAATGTTTTCATACCCATTGAATATCTTTCCACTTTTTGGTTTATGTCGAAGTTGTAATGTAAAACAAAATTAGAAAATGTTTCCTCATTGAAGTTAGGATACAACATACTCCAAATTTTTAGGTAATCACTTCCTTTAAAATTAGAAAATGTCAACCTATCTTCTGTCATCACAGAAACCTTTGTTTTTATCTCAGGGGTTATTTTTTCAGAAAAAAGCTTTATCTCACCGTTGTTTGGTTTCAACTCCCCGTATAGACATCTCAAAGTTGTTGTTTTCCCTGCACCATTGGGACCTATTAGAGAAAAGATTTCACCCTCATTTACATTAAAATTGATCTTGTTCAATATCGGTTTTGAATTGAAACTTTTAACTAAGTCTTTCACTTCTATTATCATTTTTGTACACCTCTTTTTTCAAACAGATATAAAGATAAGAGTAAAAGAAACACAGAAAATATCAAACTTGCCCAAACATTCCCTTGGTTCGACGGGCTAATATATTTGTAGGGATTTACAGCATAACTGGAACCAATTTTCCCAAGTATCCAATCAGCGATCAATATCAAAAATGGTATTCCAAATGTATCTCCCCCTAATGTAACAGAGATTATAATAATGGCAAAATAAGCCGTTGCAAATATTATGACACTCAAGATCTTTAAAAGTGCTATTGATAAGTACAAACTTCCAAAGTTAAAAAAGGCTAGCCCGATAGAACTAGGTATAACTATCAATAGTAGGGAAAGTACATAAGATGAGAAAAATACCTCTCTGTATGAATAAGGAAGGGATATTATAAGGGAGAACTTTCCGTTTCTTAAATCATGTCCGATCATGTTTGTAAGGAAAAGGAATATGAAAAATAACGTTAAAAACGGTACATCAAAGGTTATGAAAAATAAAAAAATCAAAGAGAATATAAATATTCTTCCACTTTTTTCAGTAAACTCTTTTTGAAAATAAACTTCCAACTTATTCAGAAAATTGACCATCTTTCCAAACCTCCTCCAAAATTAATTTTATAGTTTCTAAGTCTATGTCTTCCTTTTTTAATTTTTCTACACAATTTCTAATCTCATCAACAATGCCTTTTTTTAAATCTATATTCTTTGAAACAAAAAAACCTATTCCATGTTGGGCTTCTATGTATCCTGATGTTTCTAACTTGTCTAAAGCTTTTAAAATCGTGTTTATGTTGACTTTGAAAACTGTACTCAACTCCCTAACAGGTGGTAATTGATCACCTTCTTTTAGATTTCCCATAATTATTTCCTTTTTTATTTGGTTCATTATTTGTAAATAAGATGGTATCCCACTGTGTTTATCTACTTCATACAGCATATTTACAACCCTTTCAATATTTTTTTCTTCTGATCTTAATTCTGCCTTGGGTATCGAGCTTTAACCTTCCTTCATTATCCGAAGGTTCTAGAAGTTCTAGATCACCATAAGCCCCTTTAATTGATAAATACCTCGTACCTACCCATTTATCCATGTATTGTATGGTACCTGTCAACGCTGCGCCGTTAATATAGATATGTTCTGCGTTAATTACTGAGAGGTCAATTTTTACACCAGCGCCGTTTAGTGTTAACTCACTTGCATCTACTAAGCCATGCCAACTAATCCCTGATGCATTAATTTCAGCTTGGTCTACGTGTACATTACCACCTAAACTTAAACCTGCAGAATTTATCGAAAGATTACTCGCTTCAAGTGTTACATTGAAATCAAGCCCAGTGGTATTTAAATCAAAATTTTCTAATTCTAAATTCCCCACTACATTTAAACCTGTTGAGTTTATCCTTATGTTCTTGTAGGGTACTTTTGAGCCAATTACTATGATATATTTTTGATCTTGAACGTCTGATGTTAAAGTTAAAGTATCTTCATTTCTTATACGATTAATTTGACTAGGAATGTAGATCTGATCAGACGTTTCATCAAAAATTATTTCATAATTTATTCCTTCAATTTGTAAATTTTCAGTCCTTTCTATGTAAATATCGGGTTGGATTTCTTCAGTATTAGAATTGTAGCTATAACCGTTTTGGTTATATAATTCTTCCCAGTTGAAAATATTATTCCATAAATTATCCCAATCTATATGCGAGTCTATAAAATAAGAAAATATACTTGCTGGAATCACAAATAAAACTACCGCTAAAATAACAAACAAAATTTTAAAGCTTTTCAGGTTAAGAGCCAGAAAAACAATCGCAACTGTCGAGAAAATGATTTTCAAAAAGAAGGAAGGTATAAAAAGAGCCGAAATACCGAAAACAGCTGCAAAGACAAGCTTTAACAAATAATTGTACCTGGACATTTACAATCACCCCCAATGTTTTGTTGTTATATTTAACTATAACACATATTATAAAAAAAGTCAACTTTTTGTGTTTTAATTTTATAATTCAACAACGATCAACAAAACAACAACAAATTTCTTCATCCTCTTTCACCCCCTTAGATTATTCTTTTAATTTAAAACTAATATCTCAAATAATCCCATCCCTCATTTTAATCATACCCTTTTCCATATGATTTTCAAGTGTTTTTTAAGTGGGTTCAAATATTTATTAATAAAGCATTACAGAGATCGGTCAAAAAATACTCATGTTAAAATTATTTACTATGTTTTTTATCGGATATAATGCATTTGTCTTTCTTTTAATTATTATAAGAGAGTTATGATATAATGAAATTTAGAAAAAAATATAGAAGCTTCAAGTGGTGTTAACATTCCAAAGAAAGGACTTCGAAGTAAATTTTATTTTATATTTTTGTTGCTATTAGGTAAAGATAAAGAGGGTTGAG
>NZ_JALY01000170.1:0-3358 GCF_002924615.1 Petrotoga halophila DSM 16923
AAGCCTTCATTTTTCATAAGTTCTTCGTGATTTCCAGTTTCTACAATGGAACCGTGATCCATTACTAAGATTGTATCGGCATTCCTGATTGTAGATAATCTATGAGCAATGATAAAGCTTGTTCGCCCTCTCATCAATTTTTCCATAGCTTGTTGTATTAATGTTTCTGTACGTGTGTCAACAGAGCTGGTTGCCTCATCCAAGATCAAAATTTTAGGGTTTGCAAGGAAAGCTCTTGCGATGGTTATCAATTGTCTTTGACCTTGTGATAGGTTCGAAGCTTCCTCATCTATTATTGTGTCGTAACCATGGGGTAATGTTCGAACAAAATGATCCACATACGCCGCTTTAGCAGCATGGATGATCTCCTCATCAGAGGCATCTTCTTTACCGTATGCGATATTTTCCTTTATCGTGCCTCCGAATAACCAAGTGTCTTGAAGAACCATACCAAAGTTTTTTCTGAGGTCTGATCTTCTCATTTGCCTAATATCAATGCCATCCAACGTGATTCTTCCATCTGTGACATCGTAGAATCTCATTAGAAGGTTGACAAGTGTAGTTTTTCCAGCGCCTGTTGGTCCAACTATCGCTACATTTTCCCCAGGATAAACATTTAAGTTCATACCCTCTATCAAAGGTTTTTTAGGATCATAACTGAAAGATACGTTTTCAAAGGCTATTCTTCCTTTTATTTCAGGTAATTCTACAGGTTGGACTGGATCAGGAAGTTCGTCCTGTTCATCTAGGAGTTCGAATACTCTTTCTGCGGAAGCTACAGTTGATTGTAAAATATTTATAATATTAGCTGTTTGAACTATTGGTTGGGTGAACATTCTTGAGTACTGAATGAACGCCTGTACATCTCCAAGTGTCATTAGACCGTTTGCTACCCTAAGTCCACCGATAACGCTGACAGCTACGTAGTTAAGATTGTTTAGAAAAGCTATTGCAGGTCTTATTATGCCTGATATGAACTGAGATTTGAAACTTGCTTGGTATAATCTAGCGTTTTCGTTGTCGAATGTTTCTTTAGCTTCTTTTTGTTTGTTGAAAACCTTTACAATGTTATGGCCTGAATATGTCTCCTCTACATGACCGTTGAGTTTTCCCGTACTGTCCCACTGCGTTTCAAACTGTTTCTGAGATTTTTTTACAATGAACATTGTGACAATCAGAGATAAAGGAATCAGCGTCAAGGCTATTAATGTGAGCAATGGACTTATCGTTAACATCATAACTATTACACCGATTATAGTGACAGTAGCTGTTATGATCTGTGTTAACGTTTGTTGAAGCGTTCTTCCTATATTATCAATATCGTTGGTTACTCTACTGAGAATATCACCGTGGGAATGACTATCAAAATATTTAAGTGGTAGTTTTGCTAGTTTGTTATCAACATCTTTTCTTAGCCTATAGATGGATTTTTGAGAGACACCCGCCATTAGATATTGCTGCAACCACTTGAAAAGGGCAGATAAGCCGTAAATTACCAATAGGGTTAATAAGATTTGTACGAGTTTGTTATAATCCACTCCCTGGCCTGGCACTATGTTCATTGGCCCAATCATTTCAGCAATTTGATCATTCCCGGAGAGTTTAAGCATTTGTATAGCTTGTTCTTTTGTCATATTTTCAGGCATATTTTTGCTTATTATACCTTCGAATAACACATTTGTGGCGTTTCCTATTATCTTAGGGGCTGTTATCATAAAGACCGTAGCTAAAACGGCAAAAGAAACAACGAACAAAATAGGCACTAATTGAGGTTTTAAATATCCAAGTAGTCTTTTTAAGGACCCCCAAAAATTTTTTGGTTTTTCTCCAGGGGTTGCTCCTCGTCTACCCATTCCCATCCCCATAGGTTTTTTAGTTGAACTGTTAGGAGTTTTTGGATTATTGTGACTCATGCTGTTTCCTCCTCTGGTAACTGGGATTTTACGAGCTCTCTATATACTTCACATGATTGCATAAGATCTGAATGTTTTCCTTGCCCAGCTATCGTTCCGTCGTCGTTTAGAGCGATTATTAAGTCTGCATTAAGTATGGTACTTACCCTTTGAGCTACTATTATAACTGTAGAGTTTTTAGTCTCTTCCTTTAAGGCTTCACGAAGGTTCGCATCGGTTCTGTTATCCAAAGCAGAGAAACTATCGTCGAATATATAGATCTTTGGCTTTTTGACAATTGCCCTTGCAATAGATAGACGTTGCCTTTGACCACCGGAGAAGTTCGTTCCTCCTTGATCAACTGGAGCTTGTAGTTTATCAGGTAATTCTTCTACAAAATCCTTCGCTTGAGCTATTTCTAAGGCATGCCACATTTCCTCTTCAGTTGCATCTTTCTTACCATATGCTAGGTTGGAAGCTATCGTTCCACTGAATAGATAAGCTTTTTGAGGTACAAAACCTAGTGAGTCTCTAAGGTTTTCCATCGACAGTTCTCTTATATCTACACCGTCGATTTCTATCTTCCCTTCGGTGACTTCGTAAAAGCGTGGGATCAAGTTTATAAGAGTGCTTTTACCGCTTCCGGTGCTACCTACAATTGCGGTAGTTTTGCCTGGTTTTGCTTCAAATGAAATATTTCTTAGTACGGGTTCCTCAGCGCCTTCGTATTTGAATGTCACATTTTTGAAGGAAATAGTGCCTTTTTTACTTTTTAAAATTACGGGATCGTCTGGTTCATTAATTGTTGGTTCTGTTTCTAATACCTCTTTGATACGATCGGCAGATGCTTCTGCACGAGGCCACATGACAAACATCATCATTGCCATCATTATTGATATGAGTATTTCCATGATATATGTTAAGAAGGCTGTCAAGTTGCCTATTGGCATTGCTCCACTGTCTATTCGCATTGAACCAAACCAGAGAATACTAACAGTTGAAAGGTTCATAATAAACATTAGAAGAGGCATACCTAATGCTAATAATCTGTTTACTTTTATGGCGGTTTGGGTTAAGTCGCTATTAACTTTATCGAATCTTTTTTCTTCACTTTTTTCTTTCACAAAAGCCCTGATGACGCGTACGCCCATTAATTTTTCACGTAGAACACGGTTGACGTTATCGAGTTTTATTTGCATGCTTTTAAATAGTGGAATTGCCTTACGCATTAGAAAGAATACAACAATTCCCATCACTGGGATTATCACTAAAAGCGAAGTAGAAAGAACAACGTCTTGACGTATAGCCATTATGGCACCACCTATTGCCATTATGGGTGCAAGGATCATCACATTCAACATTATTAATACCAACATCTGAATTTGGTATACATCATTCGTGTTTCTCGTTATCAGCGAGGCGGTTCCAAACTTGTCTATATCGTTTTGAGAGAAACTAAGTACCTT
>NZ_JALY01000102.1:0-1517 GCF_002924615.1 Petrotoga halophila DSM 16923
TATTATCTCTTTGTTGAATTTGAACAAAACTTCATCAATATCTTGATACTTTTCTTTTAAGTTAACCGGTATATAATCCAAATGCGTATCCAATCCGACACAAACATTCCCCTTTTTTTCAACCTCGTTGAATAATCTATCTATTATCAAATTTGACACTCCCCTTTTTGTATTTGATCTCTCCCTTTCTAATTGTTGCTATAACTTCTCCATAAAATTCCATCCCATCAAAAGGTGTATTTTTGCCTTTGGATAAAAATTCGTCTTTGTTGATTTTAACCTTTTTTTCTAAATCTACAATAACTACATCTCCATCGTATCCTGTTTGTATCTTTCCTTTTTTAACCCCTAACATTTGTGCTGGTTTTGAAGACATAAGTTGAGATAAGCGATTCAGTGTAATTTCTTCACTTTTTACCAACTTCGTATAACAAACGGGGAAAGCAGTTTCTAACCCTGAGATACCAGGTGCCCCTTTTTCTTTGTCTTCCATAGAATGAGGGGCATGATCAGTTGCTATAATATCTACAGTTCCATCCTTTATTCCCTTGATTATTTCCAAAACATCTTCTTTTTCTCTTATTGGAGGATTTACTTTGTAATCGTAATTGTATAAGGATAAATGGTGGGGGGTAACTTCGCAGGTAAGATTTTGTATCTCTCTTTTCGCCTTTCTTATACCTTCTATTGCCTCTTTCGTACTTACGTGGGCTAAATGAAGCCAAGCACCTGTCAATTTCGCAAGGTATATATCTCTAAAAGTCATCAAATTTTCGGAAAGTCTCGTGTTTATCGTTACTATTTCATTGTCTTCTTCATGTGCTATGATAGTTAACCCTTTCTCCTTTGCCTTCACCATCGCTAAATACATAGTTAAATTTGATTGAACACCTTTTCCATCATCGGATATGAATTTCACATTATTATCTATATAATCCAAATGTTCTAAAGATTTTCCATCAAAGTTCTTTGTGATAGAAACCGTTTGGTGAATATCGATCAAATTTAACTCCTTAGCTTTGTTCAACACATAATTAACAACTTTCATATCACTGCATATAGGATTGGTATTACCCATCAGATTCACACATGTGTATCCGCCTTTCAATGCTGCTAAACTACCAGAATGTAAATCCTCTTTATAAGTATAACCAGGATCTCTAAAGTGCGCATGCATATCTACAAATGCTGGCATAACAACCAAACCTTTTGCATCTATAGTATAAGCATCGTAATTCAAATCTTTGCCATAATTTTCTATCTTTCCATCTTTAATGTACAAATCTCCAAACAAATCTTTTTCTTCATCTACAATCCTACAATTTTTAATTAGAATATTTATTTTAATTCACCCCCTAAATAGATTCTTTTTTATTCCCTCAATTTTACTACTAATGTTAATAAATAGAAAAAAAGTAGTGTTAACTTTGCTTGACTTCAAGTTTAACACTACCTTTGGCTTTTATGAAAATAAACCAATTGAAAATCTTTTTATCTCTAACTGTCTATATAAACTC
>NZ_JALY01000029.1:0-9137 GCF_002924615.1 Petrotoga halophila DSM 16923
TATACTACCGCGCAAAAATTCCTAAACGAAATAGATTCTGCAGCCGTTTACGTCAATGCTTCAACGAGGTTTACCGATGGTGAAGAGTTCGGCTTCGGCGCGGAAATGGGGATAAGTACACAAAAATTGCATGTTCGAGGACCGATTGGAATCAACGAGTTAACAACTATCAAATACATTATCTTGGGAAACGGGCAGGTTAGATAGTATGGATGAAAAACTGTGTGTGATAGGTTTGGGAAAAATGGGAAGCACGTTAGTAAAAGGTTTAATCCAAACAAAAACACTTAAAAGAGAACAAATAATCGGAACAGATGTCTTTGAATACGATTCTGAAAGAAATTCTAATTACTGTGACATAAAAACTATGTCCGATAATGCAAAAGCGGTGAAAGAATCTGACATCGTTCTTTTAGCTGTGAAACCGCAAGTAATAGATAAAGTATTGGAGGAAATAAGTCCCTCTTGTGAAGACAAGATAGTTATATCAATAGCTGCAGGAGTAAGTTTGCGCCATTTGGATAAAGCTTTACCAGTTTCATCAAAGATAATAAGAGCCATGCCCAACACCCCTATTTTAGTTGGTGAAGGCGTTATTGCTATAAGTAAAAAGAAGAACGTTGACGAAAATGATTTGAGAACGGTTAAGAAGATTTTGGAAAGTGTTGGAAAGGTATATTTGGTTGAAGAAGATATGATGGACGCGATAACAGCTTTAAGTGGGAGCGGACCGGCATATGTCTATATTATGATAGAGGCTTTATCCGACGGTGGTGTTCTAATGGGTTTACCTAGAGAGCTTTCCACTGAATTTGCCGCAAGAACTTTACTTGGCGCTGCAAGAATGGTTTTAGAAACACAGAAACACCCTGGAGAGTTAAAAGATATGGTTACTTCCCCAGGAGGTACATCAATAAAAGGAATAGAAGTTTTAGAATCTCATGGTTTACGAGGCATCCTTATGGACGCTGTAAAAGAAGCAACTATACGGTCAAAAGAACTGAATTCACAAAGAGGTGTTGATATTGATTGAAAGGTACTCTCTTTCTCCAATTAAAGACATTTGGACTTTAGATGACCAATACGAAAGATGGCTTGAAGTAGAAGTAGCTGTAACAGAAGCCTTTGAAGAACTGAACCTTGCTCCCAAAGGTACATCCCAAAATATTCAACAAAAAGCAAAATTAGACGTTCAAAAAATATTAAACACAGAAAAAATAGTGGATCATGACGTGATAGCCTTTATAAAAGTGGTAACTGAAGATATGGGAGATGAGGCAAGATACTTTCACAAAGGCTTAACGTCGTCAGATGTTGTCGATACAGCTTTATCGTTAGCTATAAAAAGAGCAGGAGAGATTATTCTTGATGAGCTAACTAAATACATAGCTAATCTCAAAAAACTAGCTGTGGATCACAAGTATACTATTATAGTTGGAAGAACCCATGGGGTACACGCTGAGCCAACATCTTTTGGATTAAAAATTTTAGGATTTGTTGCGGAAGAAGAGAGAAACAAAGAAAGATTAGATAAGGCTATAGATAACATTTCCCAAGGAAAACTCAGCGGGGCGGTTGGAAATTATGCTAACATAGAACCAAAAGTAGAGGAAATCGCTTTGAAAAAACTCAACCTCAGACCTTGTAAAGTATCTACTCAAGTTTTACCAAGGGATCTTCACGCTGAATTTTTCAGTGTTTTAGCTATGATAGGAAGCAGTATAGAAAGACTTGCTATAGAAATCAGGCACCTTCAAAAAACAGAGGTCCTGGAAATAGAAGAACCTTTTAAAAAAGGGCAACGGGGTTCTTCAGCAATGCCCCATAAGAAAAACCCCATATTGTGTGAAAGGTTGACGGGGATGTCAAGAATGCTAAGATCTTACTTATCTTCTGCTTATGAAAATATCTCCTTATGGCACGAAAGAGATATTTCTCATTCGTCTGTAGAAAGAGTGTTTATACCGGATGCAACAATGCTTACTTACTACATGTTGAATAAAGCAAATTACTTAGTTGAAAACTTAGTTGTTCACAAAGATAGAATGAAAGAAAACATAGAAAAATCGTATAATTTAATTTATTCTCAACGGGTGTTGCTAAAGTTAGTTGAATTAGGGGTAAGTAGAGAGGAAGCTTATAAAATAGTTCAAGAAAACGCTATGAAAGCTTGGAATGAAAGGCGTGATTTTAAAGCAATTTTATTGGAAGATAACAGAGTAAATACAAAATTTTCTGAGAAAGAAGCCTTTGAAGATATATTTTCGCCTGATTATTATCTAAAAAATATAAACAAAATTTACGAAAGGTTTGAACTTTAGGGGTGGGGAGCAGGGCGAAGGGGCGCTATTAATCAAGTTTTTAGAATTTCTAAAGGTGGTAAAAGTGCAAATAAAGGAGGCATGAATCATGAAACTTACTTTAAGTGATTTTGAAATTAAAATCCCAGATATCAACATCGATAACACTTCAGAAATAAAAATTGGTTCTTATCAAGATTACACCATACAAACGGATGCATGTGAAATCCTACAATTTGCCTTGGAAAGCAGTAACGATTCAAACAACGTTTTCATTGTTGGTCCAAACCGTAGTGGTAGAAGAGGTATGACTCGAAAGATCATCGAAAGAATTTCATTAACTCAAAAAGCTCCTCAAGATCTTCTGTATGTTTTTAATTTCAAAGAAGAAAAGAAACCCAAGCTGTTGAAACTACCCGCAGGAGAGGCCAAAAATTTCAAATCTGAATTGCAATCTATTATTAATTCGTCTGTACAAGTTTTAAATAAAACTATGCAGACGGAAGAATTCCAACAAAGATTAAGTTCATTAGAAAAAGAATACAACGAGCAGAGGGAAAAATTGTGGTCCGATCTAAGAAAACAGGCTCAATCTCTTGGTTTTATACTTGAGGCTTCTGAAAAAGGTATAGTCAGCGTTCCAGTGTATGACGGCAAAAAAATAAGCAGCTCAGAGTTTGAAAATCTTCCAGAAGAGATAAAGGAGTATTTTAGAAAAAATTCAGAGAAGTTGCGAGAATTAATTGAAAAAACTATGGTAAAGATCACGGAGATGGATAAAGAATACTGGGAGGAAGTTAAAAACTTACGACGCTATTGGGCTGCATTTAGCTTAGCTAAGCTTTTTGAACCCCTTGAAAAGAAATATCTCAAATATTCAGATGTTTTTGAATACCTTCAAAACTTAAAAGAAGACATAGCTTCTCATTTATCCCAATTAACTTCTGAAAATCAAAACCTAATAACTTATCTTAAAGAAAAAAGATACAATGTCAACATTGTAGTAGATAATTCTTATCTACAAGGTGCTCCTGTGATAGAAGAAGATAACCCCACTTTTTCAAATTTGGTTGGTAGAATAGAGTATTATTCCCAAATGGGACTTCTCCAAACTGATTTTACAATGATAAAATCGGGGGCTTTCCACAGGGCAAATGGTGGTTATTTAATCATGGAAGCGGAAAAAGTTTTAAGAAAACCTTACGCTTGGGAGGTAATTAAAAGGGTTTTATCTGAAAAAGAAGTAAAAATTGAAAATATTCAAACTGCTGAAGGCTATTCGAACGTTGAAAGTTTGGAACCAGAACCTTTATCTTTAACCGTTAAAGTAGTACTCATTGGAGAAGAATGGGTGTACGATTTATTAAGAGTTTACGATAGCGAATTCGAAAAACTTTTTCCTATAAAATCACAATTTGACTATGAGGCAGAGTTAAGTAACGAGAATTTAAATAAATTTTTAGCTTTCTTAAGCAACACAGTGGAAGAAAACGATATCTCACATTTTACAAAAGATGCGATTGAAGAGATAATCAAGTACAGTTGTAGGATGAATGGAAATAACAAAAGGTTCTCTTTAAAATTGGGGGAAATTAAGAATCTACTAATAGACTCTTGCAACATTTCTAGAAAAAATGGAACAAGCCCATATATAACCTCCAAAGATATAAAAGATACTATAAAGTTTAGAGAAAAGATGTTTTCATTTCATAAGAAAAAATTATTTAATGCAATTAAAGAACAAAAGATTGACATAAGAACTGAAGGCTCTGAAATTGGGCAAATAAATGGATTGACTGTTTTGGATACAGGAGATTTCACCTTTGGCCATCCAGTCAAAATAACAGCAAAAAGTTACAGATCCTCTTCTGAAAAAATCATAAATATACACAGGGATATTGACTTAAGCGGAAAAATATACAAAAAATCTTCATTGATAATAGAAAACTATTTCAAACATAAATTTTCTTCTTTTATAGAAACAGGCTTCGGCGTTTCTTTAAATTTTGAACAAGTTTACTCTATCATTGAAGGAGACAGCGCTACAATAGCAGAAACTCTGGCTTTAATGTCTTCTATAGCTAACATTCCATTGAAACAAAATATTGCCATCACCGGATCTATGAATCAAAGTGGAGAGGCTTTACCAGTTGGAGGAATAATCGAAAAAATAGAAGGATTTTACGACGCCTGTAAAAATCTCAATTTTACAGGAGACCAAGGGGTAATTATTCCAAGTAAGAATATCGATAATATTGTATTAAAAGACGAAATAAACGAAGATATACAAAATGGAAAGTTCCATATTTGGGCTATTGATAATATAGACGAAGCGATCGAACTAATGACAGATTACAAAGCAGGGACACCAAATGAAAACGGTGAATACGAAGAAGGCACATTTTATTACTATGTGAGTGAAAACCTCAAGAAATTATCAAAAGAAGAGAAAAAAGAAAAAGACGAAAAAGAAAACAAATAAGCCAGATCAATTTTAAAACCCCCATCGTATATAGATGGGGGATTTTAATTATAATCCATAAATTGCAGAAAACTTCTCTTTTATATAGTGAACAAAATATTTGGGATTAAGAGTTTCACCTGTAACCTTTTTCAAAAGTTCTTCTGGTTCGTATATTTTACCGTACTTATGGACATTCTCAACCATCCAGTTCAAAACTTCTTTTGAATCTCCTTTTTCTATTTGAGATGGATAATCTTTTAAATCTTTTTTCAATTTTGAGAGCAATTGAGCACTGTAAAGATTGCCTAACATGTATGAAGGAAAATAACCAAATTGCCCATTTGACCAATGAACATCTTGCAAAACACCTACGGCATCGTTTGGTGGCACGATACCTAAATATTCTTTCATTTTATCGTTCCAAACGGTTGGTAATTCATTTACCTTTATTCTATCGTTGATCAGTGCTTCTTCGATTTCAAATCTCAACATAATATGAAAGTTATAAGTTACTTCATCTGCCTCAGTCCTGATAAAATCTTTTTTAACTATATTGACACCTTTATACAGTTCATCACTGCTTATTCCTTCAAAAGATGGGAAAGTATCTTTCAACTTTTTAGAAAAGAACACCCAAAAATGAGGACCTCTTCCTATAATATTTTCCCAAAATCTTGATTGGGATTCATGCACAGCCATAGAAGTACCTTCATCCAAAGAAGTTTCAAAAAATTCTTCAGGAATATGAAGTTCGTATAAAGCGTGTCCACCTTCGTGCATAGTTGAAAATAAAGAATATCTCAAATCTTTATTGTTGTATCTTGTTGTAATTCTAACGTCTTTTGGACCAATTTTTGTAGTGAAAGGATGAGCAGACATGTCCATACGTCCAGAATCGAAATCGAAATTCATAAATTTTAACGCTTCCAGAGATAACTCTTTCTGCTTATTTACGTCGAAATCACCTTCAAAAAAATCGTACCTTGGTTCTTTTCCCTTTTCTAAAAGCTCTTTCATAAAGGGTAGGAGATGCTCTTTTAAGTAATTTATTGTGCCTTTCAACGTTTCTGTTTTCATTCCAGGCTCGAATAAGTCTAAAAGAGCATCATATCTATTTTTTTCATATCCTAAAGCCTCTGCTTGTTCTTTTTCTAAAGATACGACTTCTTGCAAATAAGGTTCAAACAAAGAAAAGTTATTTTCTTCCCTGGCTTTTTTCCAAAAATGACCTGCTTTTGAAGTCGTTTCGGCTAATTGTCGGATAAGTTGTGGAGGCAACTTTTTAAACTTATCGAAATCTTTCTTGGTTACCCTTACCATTGCTTGATCAATATCACTTAATTCATCATAATTTTCCTTCTTTGAAAAATAATCCAAAAATTCACCCATCTGATCGGAAACGGACATTCTAAACAGTGACTCCATAAGTTCTCCTAAAGCTTTAGAACGATACTCAAAAGCATTGTTTGGAGCGTTAGTTTCTAAATCCCAGTGCATTAGTGCAATAGCTTGACTGTATCTTGAAATTTTGGCTTGAAATTCTTTAAATTCTTCCAATTTAGACATCTTTTTTACCCCCTCTTATACAGATTTTTCTATCTTTAGAAATTCTAAAACTTTATATATAGCGCCCATAAGGATAAAAATTCTTTACCTTTTGCCCCGCTCCCCACCCTCTAAGGATAAAGCAGCTATACAGATTTTGTTAGTTATCCTAATTATATCAGATTTCTTGAACTATCACAAAGTTTGCTGTATAATATTGTAACGACAGCATAATTATACAAGAAACAAGATTTTCAAAATATAATTCAGGGGGTAGTTATGAATTATCTACTTACTTTAATTTCAGGTGTTTTAACCGGTTTGGCTATGCCAGGTAATTTATTTTCTTTTTTCATTTGGTTTTCATTGGTTTTCTTTCTGAGGAATATGACCAGATCAAAAACTCACTATGAAAGATTACTCCATACAATAATATATTCCTCTTCCATGCTTGTAACTACTCTTTGGTGGTTGCTTCCTACTTTATCCAAAAATATACCCCAAATTTTAAAAAATTATTCTCCAATTGTTGGTTTTTTTGGATACGTTGGAATGATAGTACTTTTAATGATACCTTATCTCATCATTTGGCTTTTATCAGAACTTTATCATCGAAAAGATAGACAATACAATTATCTTTCATTGGTCTTTTTCTATTCTTTTGCCTACACTGTTGCGGAAATTTTGAGGGGTTTTGGAGATTTGGCTTTTATGGGAGGAAATTTATCATACGCCCTTTACAATCATACTGGAATAATACAAATTGCCTCTATTATAGGGTCTTTTGGCCTAACTTTTATCATAGTTTTCGTCAATGCTCTGATAGCTTTCGATAATTCACGTGATAAGGTATTTAAAATTCTTGCTATATTTACTACTATATACATTTCTAATTTTGCTATAGTGAGGTATCTACCTCCTATTAATGGCACAAACAATTCCATAAAAGTTGGAGTCGTTCAAATGAATGTTCCACAAGAGATCAAGTACTCCTCAAATCCAATACAAGATTATTCAACTTTTTCTAAGAATATCGAAGAATTTAAAAATAGGGATGTGGATGTAGTAGTTTTTCCAGAATCAACTTTTCTTGAAGACGTCTCAAAATTAGAAATAGAAAGCCAAATAGTAAGAGACATTCAAAACTTATACAAACCTGTAATATTAGGACACCCAAGGATAGACAACGATAACCATTTTAACTCTGCCTGGGTATATAACCAACATGGGAGTATTGAGGGTATCTACGATAAGGTTAAATTAACACCATTTGCCGAATTTTTACCATATGAAACTATATTTGGAAACTTTGATGTTTTTAGATTATTAAACTATTATACTCCTGGGGAAGAATACTCAACCTTTTCATTAGACGGAACTAATTTTGGTGTACAAATATGTTTTGAAACTTATTTTCCTGAAGTTTCAATTAATCAAGCTAAGAATGGAGCAAATTTATTGATTGCAATATCTAACGACGGTTGGTTTAATTCAAAAACCGGCCTGTTTCAACACTTCAGTCAGGGCGTTTTTAGAGCAGTAGAAACGAGAAGAGATTTCATTCAAGTTTCAAATACAGGCTTAACCGGCTCAATCGATAAATATGGAAGAATCACCAACATATTTGAAACCAAAGAGGAAAAAACGGGGATCTTTTTTGTCAACCCAAACGATAATATCTCGTTTTACTCTAAGGCTTCAGACATATTAAAAATCTTATTTTTTATCGGAGCCCTTTTGCTAGCAATTCTTTAAATTCAATATCCAAATTCTAAATCAATTAAGTCTTTTGCCGTACCACCTTTTAGAAAGCCTTTTATATTTTCTATGGTTTCATCGATACTATACCTTGTAGCTTCAGTGTTATAACCTCCAACATGTGGAGACAAAACAACGTTATCAAAGGTATGAATTGGGTAATTGGCTGGCAAAATTGATGGTTTTTCTTTGGAGGGATAATTATACCAAACATCTATAGCGGCTCCAGCTAATTTTTTAGATTTCAAAGCTTCGTATAGTGCCCTTTGATCTATAACATCACCTCTTCCAACGTTTATTATGTACTTGCCAGTCATTTTATTAAACACCTTTTCATCGATAAGCCCTTTTGTATATTTCGTCAAAGGTAGAGTTACGAATACAATTTCACTTTCTTCTATTACATAATCTAAATCAGAACTAATCTCATCCACATTTTCAATATCTATATTTGCATTTCTTTTATAGCCCACAATTTTACAGTTAAAAGTTTTAAGCATTTGTGCAAGATTTTTCCCTATATTGCCTAATCCCAATATTGCACAACTTTTGTTTTGAATAGATACCCATGAATCTTTAACACTTTCTCCAGCACTAAATCCATGCCAAATTCCTTCTTTTAAATCGTTATGATAAGGCACAATTTTCCCAAGAAGAGCTAAAGCAAGGGCAAAAGCCCTTTCTGCCACTATTCTAGCGTTACCATGACTATTTGCAACGCTAATGCCTTTTTCTTTTAGTATTTCTAAGGGTAATTGGTTCACCCCAGCATATGGAACAAAAATCATTTTCAAATTCTTTGACTTCTCCAATATATTCTCATCCAAGTCTCCACCAAACACTATTGCATCTGTAACTTCCATAGCATTTTCTACATTGCTGATTTCTTCACTATCTAGAAATTCATCGTTGGGAAATAATTTCTTCAATTCACTAATCTTTTCTTTCCAGTACGAATTTAACTTGTTCATAAATAATACTTTCAATTTTTTCTAATGCCCCCTCAAAGTGATTAATTTTACAGTCTTTAGAGATTCTAAAACTTTATACATAGCGCCCCTTCGCCCCGC
>NZ_JALY01000144.1:0-4265 GCF_002924615.1 Petrotoga halophila DSM 16923
AAGAAATACATCGAATTATACAAAATCGCCCTTGACAAAAAACGAGGTTATTAAAATGATGGAATTAAGAAAAGATCCTATAATAAAAAGATGGGTTATAATATCTTCCGAAAGGTCGAAAAGACCCATGGATTTCAAAAAACAACAGCAAAAAACAGAAAACTCCTTCTGCCCTTTCGATTATGGAAATGAATACAGTACGCCGGAAGAAATAATAGCCTTTAGAGACGCTAACTCTACTCCAAACTCCCCAGGATGGTGGGTTCGTGTTGTTCCAAATAAATTTCCAGCACTCGACTCTGAAAACAAATTGAAAAAACAGGGTGTCGGGATATATGACCAAATGTCTGGCTATGGATACCATGAAGTCATTATAGAAACACCACAACACAACGCAAAATTAGCCGATATGCCAATGGATCAAATAAAAGAAATAATATGGGCTTACCTAAAAAGATTTCAAACAATAAGAAAAGACGAAAACATAAAATACGTTCAAATATTCAAAAACAAGGGAGAAGAAGCTGGCGCTTCCCTTTTACATCCACACTCACAACTCATCGCTACTCCTATCGTTCCTATTACGATTAAATCCGAAATAGAAGGCTCCAAATCTTATTATGACTTTCGAGAAAGATGTGTTTATTGTGACATAATAAACCAAGAGTTAAAGGACAAACAAAGGGTCGTTTTCAAAACAGATGAGTTCATTGTTATAGAACCTTACGCCTCCAGATTTCCATACGAAACATGGATACTTCCACTCAAACATTCACATGACTTTGGGTCCCTAGAAAACAATCCGGCATCAGTTGAAGATTTAGCAAAAACCCTTTCGATTATAACCAAAAGGTTTGATAAAAAACTCGACGATCCACCATTTAATTTATTCATACACACTTCACCGTTTATAGACGGGCTGGAACTATATTATCACTGGCATATAGAAATATTACCTAGATTAACTAATGTTGCTGGTTTTGAATGGGGCACAGGATTTCATATAAACCATGTTTCTCCCGAACAAGCCTGCAGTGACCTTATAGAAGAAAAAGACATTCTTTAAATACGAGGGGGAATGAGATGATAGACTTAAAAGATATATTTTACGAATTTTCTTCTAGAAATGCCTTGGAATTAATTAGAAAAATCTCCGATTTTCATAGAGCAAAAGGTAGCTTTGAATATTCCAAAGCGAGAGAGATAATTCAAAATTATTTGAAAAATTCAACTTTGTTAACATTTCCTATGGATAAAACTTACAACACATGGCAAAGTCCTCCAAGCTGGAATCTAAAGGAGGGTTATTTAAAATATCATAGGGGGAAATACATAGTCTCTGATCTTTCACTAACACCTATCTCGGCAATATTTCTATCAGATAAGACGGATGGTGTAGAGAAACTGGAAGTCTTCGATGTAGGAAAGGGAGAAACAGAGGAAGACTACAAAAATTTTGAACCGGGAAATGCGGTATTGGCTGACGGTAATCCGACCCTAGTGTATCATTATGCAATAGAAAAATTCAACGCGAGGTGTGTCCTCAGTTATTATATGAAAGCTCAGGATAAATCTATAGGAAGAACTCCAGAACTTTTACCTGATACCATTAATTATACTTCTTTCCCAAGTTTTAAAAATAAGTACGCCTTTGGTTACGCATTATCTTATGATCAATTTCAAGAATTAAGGGAAAAGCTTAAAAAAGAAAGAGTTTTCATAGAAGCATTTTTGGATGCAGACCAAGGAACAAATAACCTAGAAGTCTTACAAGAAAACATAGGGAAAGATACCGATCAACCAGCTATTATTTTAACTGCTCATCTGTGTCATCCGAACCCAGGTGCTAACGACAATGCAAGCGGATCTGCACTGCTGACAGAAATAATGAGAGTATTAGAGAAATTCCAAGATCGCTTAAACAGAAAAATCATTGGTCTTTGGGTAGCTGAGATGTACGGTACAGCCGCTTATTTAACAACAGAATTCCCAAAAAACGCTTACGTTATAAACTTAGATATGGTTGGGGAAGATCAATTTAAAACAGGATCTACTCTTAAATTAACTCCATCCCCCTGGGAAATACCTTCTTTTTTAGCAGAACTTCTTTACGTGAACTTAGAGTATCCTGCTTTTAGATTATCTTTCGAAAGATATTCAGGAGGCTCTGACCATTACATGTTTTCAGACCCAAACTTGGGAATACCTGCTGTGTCATTAACGAATTGGCCAGATAGGTATTACCATTCAAGTGACGACACGGTTGATAAATGTTCAAAAAATACCCTTGACTGGATAGGAAAAGCTGTTTTAAAAACTATCTACGATCTAGACAATATGAGTCAAGAAGTGTCGGCACAAGTAAAAGGCAAAATTATAAGCCATCATTTCAAGTTAGTCGATGTTCAAAGCAAACTCATCACTAATTATGTAAATTACATGACGTATCTAAAACTAAAGCAACTTTCCAAATATGGGGATGTAGAAGAAGAATTAATTGAATTTTTTAAAGAAAAAATTGCCTTTGATTTGATCCCCTTACAAAAAAGAAAGGTAAGAAAAAATATTGGACCGATTTCCGATTCATGGTACAATATCGAAGATATAAAATGGATGAACCAAATTAGAGAAAAAATACCTAACTTTAGAGATTTCATGGATGTATTTTTGAACGTATTTGAACTAGGATTTTCAAAGGAAGAAGCTATTATAATAGCAAAAGCAGAGTTGGGAATTGAGGAAGATTTACAGGCAGAAGTTGAACATTATCTGCATAGATTAAAAGAAGAAAAATTAATAGAAATGTGAGATTTACACTATTATATTGTGGCACTCTATATGAGTGCCTCATTTTCTATTTTTAAGAAAGAGCTAGTTAAACGCTTTTAAATAGATCCAATCTCTCGTAATTGTTCATAATCTGCTGTAATCAAACTTGACTATCTTTGTAAATAGTTTTATGATTCAAATAAACTTACTTTCGATAGTAAAGAAAGTAAGACAATAAAATCATTTTAAAATTTATAGAAAAGAGGAGAAAAATTGGCTTTAGTAGGTAGCAGAGAATTAATTAGGGACATAAATGAGAAAACAATATTAAAGGAAATCTTTTTAGAAAAACAGATCGATAGAGCTTCACTGGCGAGAAAAACAAGTTTGAGTGGAGGAACTGTCACAAAGATTACCTCTGATTTACTAGAGAAAGGATTGATCAGGGTAATTGGGGAAAGCAATTCGACCGGAGGAAGAAAACCCATTCTATTATGTATTAATCCAGATTTCGGAAATATTTTAGGTGTGAAGATAGGTTTGGGATATCTTCAACTGATAATCACAGATCTAACTGGAAAAATCTTATCTCAGGAACGAAAGGAGTTTGGAGAGGAGTTTAACCCACATAAAATTTCCTATCTAATTAAAGAATACGTTGAACAAAAAAACAAAAATCATTTAGTGGGTGCTTCTGTAGCTGTTTCAGGTACCATCGATTCAACAAAAGGTGTTGTTCTAGATTCTTTTATCTTAAATTGGAAAAACGTTGAACTTGGCAAAATCTTAAAAAATATATTAAAGGTACCTGTTTACATAATAAACGATGTTGATTCTTTCACACTTGCTCACTTATGGAAAGGAAAATTAAAAAAATATAAACATGCATTAGTTATGACTCTCGGGGTTGGCATAGGTGGTTCACTTATTGTAAATGGAAATCTTTACACTGGAAACGGCGGCGCCGGAGAAATTGGACACATGACTATAAAAGAGAATGGAAATAAATGTAGTTGCGGCAGCTATGGATGCTTAGAAGCAGAAGCTAGCTTTGAATCTTTGGTTAATAAGATCTACACAAAAAGTGAAAACACCCTTCTCAAAGAGTATTATAAAACGTTTAAAAATACAGAGTTATCAGAAATTGACTTTATCAGATTATCTTTAAAAGAAGATCCTCAAGTATCACACGAGGTTTTCAACGAATATTCTACATTAATAGGGACAGCTATAAAAAATTTAATCAATATTTTTACTCCTGAATACGTTTTGATAGGCGGAGAAGCCTTAGAGTTTTCAGATTATTTTTTAGATAACTCTGTAAACTATGCAAGAAAAAATGCCTTCGGAAATTTAGGTGAAAGGGTGATTTACGATGTTGATAACTTAGGACCAAAAGCATGGATGTTGGGGGGTGTGTATCAAGTAATTCAAGAGGAAATGTTTTATATCAAGGTATGATTTTTTTGTCTTAAAAGATTTTTTAAGTTTCATAT
>NZ_JALY01000028.1:0-2359 GCF_002924615.1 Petrotoga halophila DSM 16923
TATACTACCGCGCAAAAATTTCTAAACGAAATAGACTCTGCTGCGGTTTATGTCAATGCTTCTACGAGATTTACCGATGGTGAAGAGTTCGGTTTTGGTGCAGAAATGGGAATAAGTACACAAAAATTACATGTTCGAGGACCGATTGGAATCAACGAATTAACGACCACCAAATATATTATCTTGGGAAACGGGCAGGTTAGATAGTATGAATGAAAAACTGTGTGTAATAGGATTGGGAAAAATGGGGAGCACGTTAGTAAAAGGTCTAATCCAAACAAAAACACTTAAAAGAGAACAAATAATCGGAACAGATCTCTTTGAATACGATTCTGAAAAAAATTCTAATTACTCCGACATAAAAACTATCTCGGATAACGCAAAAGCGGTGAAAGAATCCGACATCGTTCTTTTAGCTGTGAAACCACAAGTAATAGACAAAGTATTGGAAGAAATAAGTTCTTCTTGTGAAAACAAGATAGTTATATCAATAGCTGCAGGAGTAAGTCTGCGCCATTTGGATAAAGCTTTACCAACTTCATCAAAGATAATAAGAGCTATGCCCAACACCCCTATTTTAGTAGGTGAAGGTGTTATTGCTATTAGCAAAAAGAAGAACGTTGACGAAAATGACTTGAAAAGGGTTAAGGAGATTTTGGAAAGCGTTGGAAAGGTATATTTGGTTGAAGAGGATATAATGGATGCGATAACGGCTTTAAGCGGGAGCGGACCAGCATATGTCTATATGATGATAGAGGCTTTATCCGACGGCGGTGTCCTGATGGGTTTACCTAGAGAGCTTTCCACTGAATTTGCCGCAAGAACATTACTTGGCGCTGCAAGGATGGTTTTAGAAACGGGAAAACATCCTGGAGAGTTGAAAGATATGGTTACTTCCCCAGGAGGCACAGCAATTAAAGGAATAGAAGTTTTAGAATCTCATGGTTTACGAGGTATCCTTATGGACGCAGTAAAAGAAGCAACTATAAGGTCAAAAGAACTTAATTCACAAAGGGGTGTGGATGTTGATTGAAAGGTACTCTCTTTCTCCAATTAAAGACATTTGGACTTTAGATGCCCAGTATAAAAGATGGCTTGAAGTAGAAATAGCTGTAATAGAAGCCTTTGAAGAACTTAACCTTGCTCCCAAAGGCACATCCCAAAACATTCGACAAAAAGCAAAATTAGACGTTCAAAAAATATTAGACACAGAAAAAATAGTGGATCATGACGTGATAGCCTTTATAAAAGTGGTAACTGAAGACATGGGAGATGAGGCAAGATACTTTCACAAGGGTTTAACATCATCAGATGTTGTCGATACAGCTTTATCCTTAGCTATAAAAAGAGCAGAAGAGATTATTCTTGATGAGCTAACTCAATACATAGCTAACCTCAAAAAATTAGCTGTGGATCATAAGTATACTATTATAGTTGGAAGAACCCATGGGGTACACGCTGAGCCAACATCTTTTGGATTAAAAATTTTAGGATTTGTTGCGGAAGAAGAAAGAAACAAAGAAAGATTAGAAAAGGCTATAGATAACATTTCCCAAGGAAAACTCAGCGGGGCGGTTGGAAATTATGCTAACATAGAACCAAAAGTAGAGGAAATCGCTTTGAAAAAACTCAATCTCAGACCTTGTAAAGTATCTACTCAAGTTTTACCAAGGGATCTTCACGCTGAATTTTTCAGTGTTTTAGCTATGATAGGAAGCAGTATAGAAAGACTTGCCATAGAAATCAGGCACCTTCAAAAAACAGAGGTCCTGGAAGTAGAAGAACCTTTTAAAAAAGAGCAACGGGGCTCTTCAGCGATGCCACATAAGAAAAACCCCATATTGTGCGAAAGGTTGACCGGGATGTCAAGAATGCTAAGATCTTATCTATCTTCTGCTTATGAGAATATCTCCTTATGGCACGAAAGAGATATTTCTCATTCGTCTGTAGAAAGGGTGTTTATACCGGATGCAACCATGCTTACTTACTATATGTTGAATAAAGCAAATTACTTAGTTGAAAACTTAGTGGTTCACAAAGATAGAATGAAAGAAAACATAGAAAAATCGTATAATTTAATTTATTCTCAACGGGTATTGCTGAAGTTAGTTGAATTAGGGGTAAGTAGAGAGGAAGCTTATAAAATAGTTCAAGAAAACGCGATGAAAGCTTGGAATGAAAGGCGTGATTTTAAAGCAATTTTATTGGAAGATAATAGAGTAAAGGCAAAATTATCAGATAAAGAAGCATTTGAAGATATATTCTCACCTGATTATTATCTAAAAAATATAAATGAAATTTATGAAAGGTTTGAACTTTAGTAGAGGGCTGCAGGCCCATTCCTTAGAAGGGTGGGGAG
>NZ_JALY01000312.1:0-7072 GCF_002924615.1 Petrotoga halophila DSM 16923
CCTTTTATTTCTTTGAAAAAGATCATGTCGTTAAAAAATATAACAGAAATATTGAACTTATTTATTAAATCTTTAGATGAAATAAAACATGATCTGAATATTACGAGCGATTCGATCAAGGGTATAGGTGTGGCGTTTCCAGGTTTGGTGAGTAGAAACAATAATTCTTTATCTATCACACCAAACTTAGAAAGATACTTTGATTTCTCGTTAATTGATAAATTCTCTGAAAAGTTACAAATTCCAATAGTAGTTGACAACAATGCAAATATGAAGGCATTAGGTGAATTAATATATGGGATAGGGAAAGAAGTTCATGATTTCCTTCTTGTGAATATAAGTTATGGAATAGGTGCAGGCTTAGTTATTCAAAATCAATTGTTTAGGGGGAAATACAACTTGTCAGGAGAAATTGGACATATAAAAGTTGCCGAAGATGGCGATATTTGTAGTTGCGGGGAAAAAGGCTGTTTAGAAACTTTTTCTTCGGTTAGATCAATGGTGAGGAAATACTACACAAAATGTAATAAAAAATTGGATGAAAGCTATGATATAGGAAAAATAATTGATTATGCTAACCAAGGAGACCAAAATGCTATTCAAATTTTTCAAGAATCTGGATTTTACTTGGGCAAAGCTATAGGGAATGTTTTAAATATCGTCAATGTGGAATCGGTTGTATTAACTGGAGAAGTAAAGAAGTATTGGGATATTATAGAAAAGGATTTTTACAAAGGCTTAAATGAAACAACGTTACCTTTAATAGAAAAAAACACACAGATGAGACTTTCAGGATTGGGAGAAGAAATTACTGCAATCGGAGCAGCTTCAATGGTTCTAGAAAATATGTTGATTTAACGCGTATCAATCAAAGAAGGAATTTATTCTTAAAAGGAGGCGGTACTATGGCATTAAGAAAGTTTTTTGGATTGGTATTAGTTGTTTTGTTTGGCGTTGTTGCATTGTCTGAGGTGTCCGTGGAAATTGGGATTTCACCAAGAGAAATAGGAGCAGTAATGGATGAACATATCTCGAATTTCGAAGCACAAAATCCTGACATACAAATCGAATGGTTGAAAGTTCCTGGGGTCCCCGGTCAGCAACATAGTCAATATGTGACATTGTTTTTCGGTGGAAGTGACAAGCCAGATATTATAGCTATGGATATTATCTGGCCTGGCGAATTTGCATCTCGTGGATGGTTAGCACCATTAAATGAATATTTTCCGAAAGAAGAACAAGCAGCGTTCATTGAAAACATGATAGACGCAGCAAAATATGAAGGAGATGTTTATGGAGTACCTCTCTACATAAACGGTCTTCATTTGTATTACAGAAAGGATTTACTTAAGAAATATGGATTTACTCCTCCGAATACTTGGGAAGAACTGGTGGAACAGGCTTCTTATATAGTGGAACAAGAAAAAGACCCCAACTTATATGGATATATAAGTATGTGGGGCAAAATTGAAGGCCTATTTATGAATTATCTCCAGTTTTTCTGGGGCAAAGGTGGAGAGTTTTTCGATGAAGAGGGAAATGTTGTTGTAAATAGTAAAGAGGGAGTAGAAGCCTTACAATTTATGGTTGATATGATATATGAATATAACCTTGCTCCGGAAAGTATCGTAACTTATACTCCAGATGATGCTAGAATATTATTTCAACAAGGTAGAGCTGTTTTTATGGTAGTTCAAGATTTTGTTTGGCCTATTTTAACTGCCTCAGATTCCATAGTAGCTGATAAGGTTGATTTTATGAGAGTGCCTTATTTTGAGGGATATCCTGATACAAACACCGTATGTTTAGGAGGGTGGTTGTTAGGGATAAATATAAATTCACAACATAAAGAAGAAGCATGGAAATTTATTGAATATCTAACTTCCCACGAAGCTCAACTAAGAACAGCCGCAGTAACCGGAAATTTACCAACAAGGCAATCCGTTTATGAAGATTCAAGATTAGTAGAACAATTTCCTGTTGCCAACAAACAGTACAAGGATTTTATGGTTGGAAATGTTCGTCCCTCCGCCCAACTTGGAGAGAAGTACACTCAAGTTTCTGAAATTATGCAAAGGGAGATACAATCCGCATTATTACGACTAAAAACACCTCAAAGAGCCTTAGACGATGCTGTATCTCAAATAAACGCGCTTCTTAGGTAAGGAAATTTACAAAGAGGGTCCTTGGATTTATTCTAAGGACCCATTAAAGAAGGTGATGAAGTTGAATAAAAAAACGGGAATTTTTCTTATATTACCAGCTTTCATAATTTTAATAACAATTTTTATTGGTCCAACAATATACACAATAGTTTTAAGTTTTTCTTCTTATTCATTCACAGGTGTTGAATTTTCAGGGTTAAGTAACTTTTCCAGACTTTTCAATGATCCATCGTTCTGGAGGGCATTTTATAATACTCTTATTTTTGTTGGAGTTACAGTTCCAATAGAATTATTTTTGGGTTTTCTTTTGGCTTTAGTTGCAAATAAAGCAATGAAAGGCAGATCAATTATCAGAGTGGCTTTATTGATTCCTTGGGCGTTGCCAACAGCTCTAAATGCATTAGCTTGGAGATGGATGTATAATACCGATTATGGATTATTTAATTCAATATTGATAAATTTGAATATTATAGACACTCCCATAAATTGGCTAGGGGAAATACCATTAGCTATGATTTCTATGATGATAGTTGCTATATGGAAAACAAGTTCTTTTATGGCTCTTCTTATTTTAACAGGGCTACAAACTATTCCTTCAGAATTGTATGAAGCTGCTAAGATTGATGGTGCTACTAATTGGCAAGCCTTAAGAAAAATTACAATTCCATTAGTGAGACCTTCAATAATGGTTTCTTTACTTTTTAGAACGGGAGATGCTTTTAGAAGTTTTGAATTACCCTATAACCTTACAGGTGGGGGACCAGTAAATTCTACTGAGACTCTATCAGTTTTTGCTTACAATAATTTCTTTCAATATTTGGATTTTAGTTATTCTTCAACTATTGCCCTGATACAGTTTTTGTTGTTGTTAGGCTTGGCAATAATATACTTGGGAACTTTAAGGTGGGATATCTATGAATAAATTAAAAATTCAAAAGAGTTTCAACTATTTAATCGCTATTTTACTAGTTTTACTGTCAATATTCCCAATAGTTTGGCTGTTTTTAACTTCTATTAAAAGTACAAATGAAATTTATTCTTGGCCAGTAAAAATATTTCCTTCTCAACCAACCATTCAAAATTATGTTAATTTATTCCAGATGGGTTCTTTTGGGAGATACTATTTAAACAGTTTTATTGTTAGCGGGAGTGCTACCATTCTGATCTTAATTACCGGAACTTTAGCGGCATACTCTTTTGCTAGGATTCAATTTAGAGGTAAAAGGTCTTTAATGATGATTGTTTTGGCTTTGCTACTTTTTCCACCGGTTGCGGTAGTTCCTCCATTGTTTTTGATTTTTAGGAATTTGAATTTGATAAACAATTATATATCGTTAATATTGGGTCATACAGCCTTATATCTTCCCTTGGCGATTTGGATATTGATGAATTATTTTAGAACACTTCCCAAAAACATTGAAGATTCCGCACTAATAGATGGTTGTAATACGTTTCAAATGATTTTTAAAATTTTACTTCCAATGTCGTTACCTGGGTTAATCGCAGCTGGATTGATTACTTTCGTATTTTCTTGGAATGAATTTCTTTTGTCGCTGGTTTTACTCTCAAAAAACGAAATGAGAACTGTTGTTGTTGGAATTTCCTTGTACCCTGGTGAATATTCATTTCCCTGGGAGTTGATTAGTAGTGCGATAGTATTAGCAATCATACCAATAATATTACTGACCCTTGTATTTCAAAAATATATTATAAGTGGTTTAACTGCAGGATCGACAAAATATTAAAAATTAGACGCTTTAGAAATAAAAAGATATTCACAAATACGGTTTTGATTTTAAATGGTTACATGATTGGATCTAAATCAAATTTTTAAGTTTCATATCCATACATATTATATGAGGAGGAGAAATTATGAGTAAACTTTTTTCTTCAAAATATTTTGCTAATCTGTCTTTATTTGATCCTGTTGAAGGGATCACAATTAAAGAACCATATGGGAAAGAAAATGGGTATTGGGTAGGTGCACCTTATGTTTTTTATGATGAAATATTAGGTAAATTCTTCTTATACTATAGGATAAGAAAACCAAAACCAATTCGTGGTGGAGAGGTAAGAATTGCTCAAAGCGTCGATGGAGAGAAATTTGAAGATATACTAGTTATTAAAAAAGAGCAACTTAACAGTGAATCTATTGAAAGAGCCTCATTTTTAAGATGCATGGATGGAATATATAGAATGTATATAAGCTATGTTGATCCGCAAACAAGAAAATGGAGAATAGATATGATGGAAGCGGATCATCCCAAAAATTTTGACGTAAGTACAAGAAAAAAGGTTTTTGTTGCAGAAGATTTAGATATAGAAGGTATAAAAGATCCTTACGTTTTTTTGGTGGGGAGAAAATATTATATGCTTGTAAGTTATGCAGAACCTCTAAAGAATCCTTCTGAAGAAACAAAGAGAAAATTGCATGAAAGTGGAGATGTTTATACTACAGGTTTAACAACCCATCCGACGGGACTTGCGACGAGTTTAGATGCTAAAAATTGGAAATGGGAAGGAAAGATATTAGATGTTTCAAAAAATGGTTGGGACAAATATCAAGCAAGAATTAATTCGGTAATTTATGTTCCTCCTGTTTTCTTTGGATTTTACGATGGAAGTTCATCAGAGAAAGAAAATTACGAAGAAAGATGTGGATTATGTATGAGTTATGATTTAAAATCATTTGAAAGTATAACTCCTAATGAACCTGTACTTGAGTCCCCTTATAACACTCATTCAGTAAGATATGTTGATTTTCTTGAAAAAGAAGATGAAATTTGGTATTAATACGAATTTTGTAGAGAAGACGAAGATCACGAACTGAGATTGGCAAAAGTGAAAAAATTTTAAAATTAGAGGGGAATGAGTAAAGATGAGAATATTATTTATCGACATTGACACTTTAAGGGCAGATCATCTTGGGAGTTATGGATACTTACGAGAAACCTCACCAAATATTGATGATGTGGCTAAAGAAGGTATTAGATTTGATAACTACTATTGTTCCGATGCCCCGTGTTTACCTTCTCGTGGAGCTCTATCTGCNNNTTATAACCCTGGAAAATGTGGCCTTGAAAGAGCGGATGAGATTGTTCCTTCAGCTCTAGAGTGGTTAAACAAAAATGCTGAGTCAGACAATTGGTTTTTACATGTAAACGTTTGGGATCCACATACGCCATACAGAACACCCTCTGACTTTGGTGACCCTTTTGAAAATTCACCTATACCCGGTTGGTATAACGAAGAATTAATAAAAAGACATAGAAAGTTAGCTGGTCCACATACTGCTCAAGACTTAAATATGTATGACAATCGTGAAGATCCAAGATTTCCAAGGCAACCTGGTGAAATAAAAAACATGAACGATTTGAAACAATTAATAGATGGCTATGATACAGGTATTAGATATGCTGACTTTTGGATTGGAAAGATAATAGATATGTTGAAAGAAAAAAGAGTATATGAAAATACAGCTGTGATAATATCTGCCGATCATGGAGAAAACATAGGGGAGTTGGGTATATATGCAGAACATGCGACAGCTGACAACATAACCTCTAGAATTCCCTTGATAATAAAATGGCCAGGTGGATTAAAAAGCCATGTACATCAAGGCTTTTTATACAATTTGGATCTAATATCAACATTGTACGAAATATTTGAATCAGAGATAAAAAGTAAGTTTTCTGAAGAATATATTCAAATGTTCAAAAAAGAAATGGACGGAATAAGTTTTGCAGATGTAATATTTAAAGGTGAAAAGATATCTAGAAAGTATCTGATTTTAAGTCAGATGGCACACGTATGCCAAAGAAGCGTGAGATTCGATGATTGGATTTATATGAGAAGTTATCACGATGGATACCACCTTTTCCCCAAAGAGATGTTATTCAATTTAAAAGAGGATCCTCACGAGCGAAATGACATAGCCAAAGAAAGCCCAGAGATTTGTAGGGAAGCACTGTCTTATTTAAATGAGTGGCATGATGAGATGATGAAAGAATTACCAGAAGGATACCAAGTAGATCCATTGCAAACGGTTTTAAAAGAAGGCGGGCCTTATCACGCGAGAGGTCACTTGAAAACTTACTACGAAAGATTAAAAGAAACAGGTAGGGAAAAAGCAGCAGAAGAATTGAAGAGGAAATATCCTGCGGAATTTTAAATTATTTCGAGGCCGGGCCTTTCTCTTCCCAGTAAATTAATTTGTGGAGAGGAGTTAAGGCCCCTTTATTTTTATATGGTCTAAGAGACAAAAGGTGCTAAAGTATATTGGATTTAACTTACATTGATGGATGATTTATAGAATTTTTTAAAATACAATATTTTTTTGATATAATCAAAAAGTGAGATTTTGAAAAGAGGGGAGACCAATTGCGCTCTGTTAATTTGCTTATAAAACCTGTATCCAGTAATTGTAATATGAAATGTTCTTATTGCTTTTACAACGATATTGCTAATAAGAGAAAAAAAGTTTCTTATGGCAAGATGAATGAAGAAACTTTAGAAAACCTTGTGAAAAAAGCGATAGCTTCTTCAGAAGTAAGTTGTTCTTTTGCTTTTCAAGGAGGGGAACCTACTCTAGCTGGGTTGGAATTCTATGAGAAATTTTTAGAATTTGTTAATAAATACAACAAAAACAACATTAAAACATATTTTTCCATTCAAACAAACGGTCTTTTAATCGATGAAAAATGGGTGGGATTTTTTAAAAAGAATAATTTTTTGGTGGGGCTTTCCTTGGATGGAGATAAAAATACTCACGATCTATTCAGAGTAGACAAAGAAGGTAGAGGCACATATAATAGGGTAATGAAAACAGTGGACTTTTTTGATAAACACAAGGTTGCTTACAATATTTTAACTGTTGTTACATCACAACTTGCCAAACATCCTCAAAG
>NZ_JALY01000245.1:0-8363 GCF_002924615.1 Petrotoga halophila DSM 16923
GGCGAAGGGGCGCTAATAAATTTAGAAATGTTAAAAAAGTAAAAAAATTCCAGTGGAGGTGGTAAATTTTTGTTAAAAACTGATGTTTTGAATTCCGTTAAAGAAATAGTAGAATTGCTAGAAGAGAAAGATGGAGAAAATATTGTAGTACTTGACATGGAAGATTCTGAGTTGATGGTTGATTACTTTGTCATTGTTACAGGAAATTCAGAACCACATAGAGTGGCATTAAGAGACCAAGTAGTCAGGTATCTAAAAGACGAAGATATACCCATAACATTTTACGATAAAGGTCAAAGTACCGATTGGATGATAATCGATGCTGGTATCTTTATAGTTCATATATTCTCTGAAGAGAGTAGAGAATTCTACGATTTAGAAGGACTTTGGGGGGAACAAAATAGAACGGTAATGTAAAATAACACTCACATCTTTCGTTTTTCACCTCGGTGCCCGTAAAAGGGTCGGTGAAAAAAAGGAAGGTGGAGGTTAGAAAACCAAATCAAACATCTACGGAGGTGTATTTTTGTGTCAGTGGTAAGTATGAAACAGTTACTTGAAGCAGGAGCTCACTTTGGTCATAGAACGAGAAGATGGAATCCCAAGATGCAGCCTTATATCTTTACTGAAAGAAAAGGGATTCATATTATTGATTTACAAAAGACTTTAAGAAGTATTGATGATGCCTATGAATTTCTGAAAAATTCAGTCATGGAAAAGAAAAGAGTGTTGTTCGTTGGAACTAAGAAACAGGCGCAGCAAATCGTTGCCGATGAAGCACGCAGATGTGGAGAATTTTTTGTAAACAACAGATGGCTTGGCGGTTTATTAACTAACTTCAAGACAATAAAATCAAGAATTGATAAATTGGAGCAATTAACGGAATACGTTGAAAGTGAAGAGTTTTCAAAACTACCCAAAAAAGAACAAGCCACCATACGCAGAAATTTGGAGAAATTAGAAAAAAACTTGGGTGGTTTACGTGGAATGAAAAAAATTCCGGATATAATATTCATTATTGACCCCAAAAAAGAAGAGATCGCTGTTAAAGAAGCAAATTTACTTAAATTACCTATAATAGCAACGGTGGATACTAATTGCGATCCTGATCTTATCGATTACGTTATTCCCGCAAATGATGACGCTATTAGAACCATAATGCTTATTGCCTCAAAAATGGCCGATGCGATTATTGAAGGAAAAGAAGGCAGAATAGAAACCCTCGAAGAAGGTAGCGAAGCGGGAGAGGAAAAAGACGAAGAAGTGGATGAAGTAGACGAAAAACTAGCAGCCGAGGAGAAATACGCTAGTTACGCCGAAGAAGTAGAGGAGGAGGAAGAAGAACTCGTTTCCTCAGAAGAAGAAGACGAAGACGGAAAATTTTAATTTTTGGTTGTACATAATACACCGGGGGATTGCTCCCGGTTTTTTTGTAAGAGGTGATAATTTTGAAATTTTACATAAGGACATTTGGTTGCCAAATGAATATAAACGAAAGTGAAATAATGGCAGGTCTTTTGAAAGAAGAAGGTTTCGAATGGACTGAAAATCCAAAAGAAGCCGATATAATATTGATAAACAGTTGTGCTGTTAGAGAAAAAGCAGAAAATAAGATGTATGGAGCCATAGGTGGTTATGGTAAACTAAAAGATGAAAACAAGAATTTAATATTGGGTGTAGGTGGTTGCTCGGCAGAAAAAGAAAGGGAGCATTTACTTGAAAGGTTTAAAAAGGTGGATTTTGTCTTTGGTACTAGAAATGTGATAGACATAGCAAATTTGATAAAACGGGCGTTAAATGGAGAAAGGTTCGCTGATTTTAGCGATAAATTAAATGATGTCAGTTACGATATTCCAAAGATGACTTCAAGTAAACACCATGCTTGGATTACTATCATATACGGATGCAATAAATATTGCACATACTGTATAGTCCCATACACCAGAGGTTTTGAAAAAAGTAGGCCTATGGAAGATATAATAAAAGAAGTTGAAAGTTATGCAAAAAAAGGCTACAAAGAAATAACCTTTTTAGGTCAAAATGTTGATTCCTACGGTAAGGACTTTGGGGACAAAAAATCTAAATTGGATTTGCTCATACAAAAGGCAGCAGAATTTGATTCTATAAAAAGAATTTGGTTTTTAACCTCTTATCCATCTGATATAACAGACTCTTTGATACAGACTGTAGCAAACGAGGAAAAAGCGGCAAATTATTTTCATCTTCCAGCTCAATCAGGAAGCAACAAAATTCTCAAAGCGATGAATAGAAAATATACAAAAGAAGAGTTCGTAGAACTTGTAAATAAGATAAAGAAAGAGGTAGCTAACGTTACAATATCCAGTGATTTTATAACTGGTTTCCCTTCAGAAACAGAAGAGGATTTTGAAGAAACAGTAGATTTGATTAAACAATGTAGATTTGAGAGAATAAATATCGCAGAATATTCCCCAAGAGAAGGAACCATAGCTTATAAGTATCAAAAAAATGATGTACCTAAACATATTAAAAATAAAAGATTGCAGTATCTTATGGAGTTACAAAAAAGAATAAACCTTGAAGAAAATGAAAAATATCTTGAACAAGAAGTTGTTATAATTCAAGAAGGAAAAGCAGGTAAAAATGGTACTTATATGGGAAGAACTATGAACAATAAGTTAATAATCTTCGAAAGTAATGAAGAGTTGAATGGGGAATTTTTGAAAGTAAAGATCAATAAGATTACACCGGGTCCATTGTATGGAGAGGTCGTAAACACAATCTGTACTAACGTCTAATGGATAGGAAAAAGGGGTGTTCACACTTGACATATGGAAAAGTCTATGAATCTTTATCGTTTTATAGCCGAGCACTTAAAAGCGATATGAAATACTCTATTTATCTCCCACCGAAATACGACATTGAAACCAGGAAATATCCTACTATTTATCTACTGCATGGGCATGGTGGAAACGAAACGAGCTGGCTAAGAAAAGGCCGAGTAGATCAAAGTTTGGATTTAATGATAAATAACAATGAAATTCCACCTTTTGTAGCTGTGATCCCTGATGCCAAGAACAGTTGGTATGTTAATTCTCCAACGGGGGTAAACTATGAAACCGCTTTGATTGAAGACCTTATTCAACATATGGAAACGCAGTATAAGGTTTATAACGAACGATCTTCAAGGTTCATAGCTGGTCTATCTATGGGAGGCTATGGTGCTTTAAGGTTAGCATTTAAGTATCCCGAGTTATTTTTGTCTGTTGCGAGCTTAAGCGGGGGAATAACCAGAGAAGTTCCCCCAGAAAAAGAAGTCGATTTAGAGGGGAATGAAATTAATGTCAGAGAAGATTACTATCATGATGCGTTTGGTTGGCCCTTTGATCCTGAGTTATGGGAAAAAGAGAATGTTTTTAACTATATAGAAAACGTAAAACAAAGCGGGTTAGAACTTCCAGTTTATCTTTCTTGTGGAAGTGAAGATTATTTTTACCTATATTTAGGTGCTTCTGAACTACACCATGAATTAAGAATGAATGGCATATCTTCAACTCTTTTTATAAAATCTGGTGACCATAATTGGTTTCTTTGGAGTGAGGAAATAAAAGAAGTATTAAGGTTCTTTGCGAAAAATATGCTAGTTATCCATTGAGGTAAGGAGTGAATTTATGGGCCAAAAAAATGCCACATATAGGTTAGTAATGAATTCTTTGTTTATAGTTCTATCTATACTTTTGTCGAGGTTATTAGCGATTAGAATTCCCCTAGGTAATGTTGAAGTTATTAGATTTGGCTTTGGAACCATTCCTATGTTTCTTTCTGCCTTTATTTTTGGACCTCTGGATGGTTTTATCGTTGGGGGTTTATCAGATTTGATTGGTTATTGGATAAATCCAATGGGGGCGTTTCTTCCCCAATTTACGTTAACCTCAGCTTTACACGGTTTGATTCCTGGTATAATTTTTAGGTACTTTTTTAAAAGAAGAATCAATTATTGGACACTAGCCATTTCTTGTGGTTTAGGTGAGGCGGTAGGAATAACCTTAACGCCATTCTTTCTTCATCAAGCCTTTGGTATTTCATACGCAGTTCTTATGCCACCACGCTTGGGCGGCTATGTAGTTTCATTCTTTTTGAATGCCTTTATAATGCTGTTATTACTCACGAGAATTCCTCAAATTAAAAAAATGTTGGAGAAATGATATTATGGATAAATATTATGAGTTTATTTATGAATTGGAACCTAACGAGGAAGAAAAGATAACAGATCAGTTTATAAAATTTGGATTTAATTTCTTTTATATTGAGGAAGATGTAGAAAGTTCAAAAACATTTCTGAGGTTGTATGTCAAGAAGGAAGAGCAAATCAAAGATATTTTAGATTTGCTTTCTATGTATGGTTTAAAACTGCTTTCGAAAGAAATCACCGAAGAATCAAAATGGTTAGAAGAATGGAAAAAAACAATAAATGCTTTTGAACTTATAGATGGTGTCTGGGTAAATCCTTTCTCCGATAAAAAAATAGAAAAGCCCGGGATAGTATTGAATATAATACCGGGAAGTGCCTTTGGTACCGGTTTACATTCAACCACTAAACTGGCAGCTCAACTTTTGAGAAAGGTTGGTTGTACAGGCAAAGATGTCATTGACGTTGGAACAGGTAGCGGAATATTATCGATTTTGGTTAAAAATTTTGGAGCTAATCGCGTTTTGGCTTTAGATAACGATAGTTTGGCTATAGAAAAAGCTAAGGAAACAGCTATTTTAAACGATGTTAATATTGAAATAAGAGAATCCGATTTGTTAAACACAGTGGAAGAGCATGAAAGTTTTGATATATTAGTTTCTAATATTGTGGCTGAAGTACTGATACAGCTAATGAAAGATCCTAAATTTGATAAAGTACTTAAAGAAAAGGCATTTATCATCTTTTCTGGTATAATTGAAAGTAAAGAGAAATCTGTTATTGAACAAGCAAAAGAAGTGAATTTAGTATTGAAAGATAGAACGGAGGACGGTTCTTGGATAGCATTGTTGTTTCAAAAGAAGACTTAAAAATAATTGAAAAACAATTGGGACGTGGTGTAAGTAATGTATTAAATATAGAAAAAAGGTGCATATACGGCTATCCTCAAGTTATAAAAAGTTTTCCTTTAAAAGACGGAAAACCTTTCCCTACTCTTTATTGGTTAACATGTCCTTATTTAGTGGAAGAAGTTTCAAAATTGGAAGCACAGCAAAAAATAACTGAAATAGAAAAAATTATACAAAATAATCCAGAATTAAAGCGAAAAATGATCCGCGTTCACAAAGAAGAAATTGAAAAGAGAATGAAGTTATTAGAAGAAAAAATCAATTCCCTACCTGAAAATATGATCAAGAAATTAAAAGAAACGGGAATAGGTGGGATTGAGGATTTTTCTAGAATAAAGTGTTTACATTTACACTATGCATCTTATTTGGTTGGGGAGAACAATCCAGCGGGGGAAATAGTGGATCGTTATATTAGTAGGAAATATTGTGATGACAAAAGATGCGAAAAACTATGATTTTAAGGGGTAAGCACAGATTCCTTATGGGTGGGGAGCGGGGCGAAGGGGCGCTAAAACGAACTTTTGAATATCTCAAAGTAATACCTTATTGCAGCTTTACACGAAAGACTTTTCAAATCAAATAAAGATTTTAGGGTTTTTAAGGGGCGAAGCCCCTTAACGTATGGAGGGAAACAACCTATGATAGACAGATCGATTTTAAAAAACATCCCTAAAAAACCAGGGGTATATATTTTTAAAAACAATAAAGGTGATCCTATATATATAGGCAAGGCAAAAAACTTAAAAAACAGAGTTTCTTCATACTTTAACAAGAAAAAATACATAGGAAATGAAAAAACTTATGAAATGCTAGAAAAAGCTGCAAATTTAGACTACATAATAACTTCAAATGAAAATCAAGCATTTATATTAGAAGCCAACCTCATCTATGTTCATAAGCCAAAATACAATATAATGCTAAAAGATACACGAGTGTACCCATATATCTTAGTTACGGATGAACAATTTCCCAAGATAAAATACGTTCGTACAAAAAAAGAAGAAAAAGGTAAATACTATGGCCCATATTCTGATGTGAAATTTGTAAAAGATGTTATTGAAGTACTACAAAATGTTTATAAGATTAGAAGCTGTGATAGAGATTTAAGCAGAAAGAGTAAACCATGTTTCCTATACCATTTAGGAAGATGTTATGGTCCATGTTACACTGATGTAGATGAAAAGATATATCAAGAATCAGCGGAAAAGGTTAAAAAAGTTTTGTCAGGAGATATTACAGAGGTAAAGAACTACCTTCAAAAAGCTATGAAAGATTATGCAAAAATAAAAAACTATGAAAAAGCTGCTCAGATGCGTGACACATTGTTCAAATTAGAAAATTTGTTTGAAGAAGTAGCTGTTGAATACAAAAACGGTAAAAATTTAGATATAATAATGTATGAACCTCCAGTTTATTTAGTTTTAATAGTAAGAAAAGGATACTTAATTTCAAAGCTTTCCTTTACAATGGAAGGGACTTTAGAAGATTTCTTGTATCAATACTATATTGTTAGAAAGAATGATCCACCTTCTTTGATATCGACGCTATACAAAGAAGAAATTTCTTCAGAAATCTTGGATTTTCTGAAAGAAAAAGGTTTAAAAAGGATCGAAAAGATCGGTAAAAGTTCTAAAATATATGAAATGGCCTATGCAAATTTACAAGAAGAAATTAAAAGGCAGAAAGACTTAAGCTATGCCTTAAAACAGGCAAAAGAGATACTTTCATTGAAAAAAGAACCTAAAATTATTGAAGGTATAGACATATCTCATCTTCAAGGATTATATACTGTTGCCTCTTTAGTGCGTTTTGAAAACGGCAAGCCCAAAAAAGAAGGATACAGGAAGTATCGCTTAGATAATATAAAAGCACCAGATGACTTTGAAAGTATCAGAACAGTAATAAAAAGAAGATATCAAAAGCATGAATTACCTGATCTGTTATTTATTGACGGAGGAAAAGGACAGGTAAATTCGGCAGTGGAATCACTAAAAGAAATCGGCTATTCTTTAAAGGATGTCGACGTTGTCGGTATTGCCAAAGAAGACGAGAGGATAGTTTTACCAGGTGACATACTGGACCTTCACTTACCTTTGGATCATCCAGTGTTAAGGTTACTTATATACGTAAGAGATGAGACGCATAGATTCGCCATTGGTTTTAACAGAAGTCTTAGAAGTAAACGGTTTGAAAAAACAAAATTGGATGATATTTATGGTATTGGTCCAAAGAGGAAAAAAGAATTAATAAAACATTTTGGAGGAATTCAAAAAGTATTGGAAGCATCAACTGAAGAAATATCAAAAGTTGTTAAAAGTGAAAAAATCGCCAAAAGAATAAAAGAAAGTTTAGGAGAGAAATGATTTGGAAGAACTAATAAAATTTGCCAAAAATTACTTAAACAAGTACAAAAACTTTTTAGCCGATGAATTCCAACATTTTTTCTTTGGTAGTGTTTACGATAGTGAAGACAAATTTCCTGTCTATTGTATTTTTATAGATGAAGAAGGAAGAGTTTTTGAAACCCTTGGACCTGATAAACCAGGAAAAGTTATGAGCGTCCTATACCCTACGTATTACAATGATTTAGACATATTAGTAAAAAAATACACTGAACTATCAAGACAATACAATAAAATAGTACAACCCAATACGGCATTTGGTATTGTACAATCGCCTTTTAAAATTACATCTTACAGGGTATGGGGGAATGAAAGGCTTATAAAAAAACTTATATTTTCGGAAAAATTAAAAGGTGAAGAATACATTTCTCTCCATCAGAACATAACAGATGAAAAATTGAAATTCATAATCAAACATTACAAGCAATGGGAAGACGACATATTTTATTTTCCATATTTGAAGGATATTCACATTTTATTTAGAGTTCCTAAATATATAAGCAGTTCAGAAGTGTCCATATATATAGAAATTGGACGAATATTGAAAGAAAAAGTACTTCAAAGATATGATTTTTTAGAAAATTCTTACAAGCTCCCAGAGATGAAAGTTAAAGCTCCAGCATTAGCCGTATTCAAAGTACCTGCAGAGCGTATCCTTTATATAGATTTCAAATCTATTTATGATCAGTTTATAAAAAAGACCGCTAAAATAGTCGATCAAATTAATAAATTAGAAATTCAATTATAACGGTTCAACACCAAGGTTTTTGTTTTAAAAGGGTTACAGGGCGGAGCTCTTCCCCATCCCATCTGGGTTAGGGACCGCAGGTCCCTTTTAGAAGGGTGGGCTGTGTGGCGAAAAAGTGTTTAAAATTACTTTTAGAA
>NZ_JALY01000195.1:0-3983 GCF_002924615.1 Petrotoga halophila DSM 16923
CTACGGCGATAACTTTGCGGAATTTGCAAGCTTGCCAAGACCAGAATTTGGTGGAAAATCTTTGAACAAAATGATAGAAGATGCAGCCCTTGAATCTGATCCTGCTAAAAGAGAGCAAATGTACATAGATATTCAAGAATTTGTTTTTGATTACGCTCTTGTTTTACCACTTTATCAGCCACAAGGGTTGAGGGTCCATCGTTCTTGGCTAAAAGGATGGATAAATAATCCAATTTGGCCAGGTGACTATTATTATAACTATACTAAGGTAGAGTAATAATTCTGCTAAAATATTGTGAAAAGAAAGTTTTTTGTAGTAGAATGTGAAGAGAGGGGGGTTCCCCTCTCTTTTTAAGTGATTACTTAATAAGTATAAATAACAGAGCGGAGGTGTTTGCTTTTGACCACATACATTATGAGAAGGTTGTTATTACTCCCTTTGATTATGTTGGGCGTTACATTGATAGTTTTTTCTATGCAACAATTACTGGGACCACTGAAACTTTTATCTACTTACGTTGATCCAAATACTTATGCCAAGTTATCTGATCAAGATAAAATTGCTTTGATGGAGCAGTATGGATTGACCGATCCTTGGCCTGTTAGATACGGCAAATGGATAGGGAATTTGTTCAAAGGTGATCTTGGTTGGTCTGTAGTGGGGAAAGAGCCTGTTATTGATGCTTTATTACACAGATTTCCCTATACAGTAGAATTAGCACTATATGCTCTTTTCCCTATAATAGGAGTTGGTATATGGTTTGGGGTTACTGCTGCAGTTCATCATAATTCATTCATAGATCAAGTTATTAGAATATTTGCTTTAATTGGTTGGTCTTTGCCAGATTTTGTTTGGGCAATCCTTGTCTTATTGATATTTTATATTGGCTTGGGATGGTTTCCTCCAGGTAACCTAAGCTTGTGGGCAGATGAAATTGTAAAAAGTGCCACCTTTAATAACTATACTCATCTTTTGACTATAGATGCATTACTCAATGGAAGAATTGATATATTTTGGGATGCTTTAAGACATATTATAGGTCCAATTATTGCTATATCTTGGCTATGGTGGGCTAATCTATTAAGGATCACCCGATCTTCTATGTTGGAAGTTCTTAGAAGAGATTACATAAGAACTGCAAGATCAAAAGGGTTACCAGAAAAATTAGTTATAAACAAGCATGCTAGAAGAAATGCCTTGATCCCTGTTGTAACAACCGCGGGTCAAATGGTCATCGGTTTATTGGCGGGAGTTGTTATAGTAGAGATGGTTTTTGTTAGAACAGGTTTAGGATCCTTCGCTGCAACAGCCGCTCAACAATTGGATTATGCTTCTATAATGGGTGTTCTATTATTTACTTCTTTCATACTTATTGTAGGAAATCTTATAATCGATGTATCTTACGCATTTATCGATCCAAGAATTAGGTTAGGGTGAGGTGGAAATTGTGAATGAAGAAACAAAAAGGGCTTTAAAACGCTTTTTTACAAATCCTTCTGCTATCATAGGTTTTTCTATATTGGTATTTTTCATAATTATAGCGATACTGGCACCAGTAATAGCACCTCCTCAATTACCAAACGAAAGAAACTTGGAAAGAGCCCGTGAACAAATAAATGAAGATCCAACGGGAAATAAAGATTCTATTATTCAAGAGTTTAAAAACTATTGGGAAGACACATATTTTTTTGCTGAAATGGACTATCAAGATATGTCAAAATTGATGGAAAGTGTTGAAAAGTTTGAAAATGGGGAAATTGAAAAAGAAGAATTAAAATCTGAAATTAAAGGATTAGTTGATATGTATGTTCTAAATAGGTCCTACTACGAAGATTTTGATGAAGATACTAATGGTGTAATTAGAAGGTTGAGAAATGAATATGAAAACGTAGTTGAAAGGTATGAAAGGTCTTTAAGATTTTCAGAAATGATCAGCGATCTTCAATCACTCAATGGACAAGATTTCAAAAATGAAGCTTTAAACGTTTATGAAACATTAAACAAAGATTTCTTGAACTCAATTGAATTCAATCCGTTCTTGATTCCCAACGTAGTTTCAACGTTAGAGCCTATACCACCATCTCCTGAACATCCCTTTGGGGTAGTAAATCAAAAGGATATCTTTTACGGTGTTGTTTGGGGAAGTAGAACCGCTTTTCAAATAGGGTTGGTGGTAGTTTTAATTTCAACTATCGTAGGGCTTTTTATAGGTTCAGTAGCTGCCTATTTTGGTGGTTGGCTCGAAGAAGTTCTGATGAGAATCACGGATATCTTTATGTCAATACCTTTTATGCTTGCAGCTATGGTTTTAACAACTATTTTAGGTCTTGGAGTTAGAAATATGATGATCGCCTTGATAATTTTTGGTTGGATGGTCACAGCCAGGTTGATCAGAGGGAATATACTTCAAGCCAAAAATGAGCAGTACGTTATGGCTGCGAAAGCTCTTGGGGTAAGGGATGCGGCAATTATAGTCAAACATATCTTACCTAATACGATATTTCCAGTTTTGATAAATGGGAGATGCCCTAAGAGATGTTTTTGATCCGAGAATGAGACGATAAAGTGAGAGGAGGAAGCTTTTTGAAAGATAACAATAGCAAACCTATACTTCGTGTTGATAATTTGCATGTTCATTTTAAGACAGAGGATGGTATAATAAAGGCGGTCAATGGAGCCAGTTTTGATCTTTATCCAGGTGAAACGTTGGCAATAGTGGGAGAATCTGGTTCAGGCAAAACAGTTACTGCGCTAAGCACTATAAGGTTACTAGACGAAAATGGATGGATCGCTGAAGGAGAAATACAGTACAAAGATATGGATGTTTTATCTTTATCGGACAATCATCTCCGAAGGATACGTGGTAATGAGATTTCCATGATCTTCCAGGAACCTATGACCGCTTTAAACCCAGTCTACACGATTGGGGAACAAATCATGGAATCTCTTGAATTGCATCTTAAGATTAGTGAAAAAGAAGGGAAAAAAAGAGCGATTGATTTATTAAGAAAAGTTGGTATTCCTGAACCAGAAAGGCGAATTGACCAATATCCTCATGAATTGTCCGGTGGAATGAGACAGAGAGCCATGATCGCTATGGCGTTAGCTTGCAACCCTTCCATCCTCATAGCAGATGAGCCAACTACCGCATTGGATGTTACCATACAGGCACAGATACTGGAACTCATGAAGGATTTACAAAATGAGTTTAAAATGTCTATAATTTTTATTACACATGACCTTGGAGTTATTGCTGAGATGGCTGATAGGGCGATAGTTATGTATGGTGGAGAAGTGGTTGAAAGTGGTGACATCAAAACCATTTTTAAAAGGCCACGTCATCCTTATACATGGGGGTTGATGAATTCTATTCCCAGGATAGACAAAGAAGAGGAGAGGTTGCTTTCTATTCCTGGAGTAGTTCCAAACCCCTTGAACTTTCCAAAGGGTTGTAAATTTTCAAATAGGTGTTTCTTTGCTGACCAAAAATGTGTAGATGAAGATCCCAACTTGGAAGAAGTAGAACCTCGCCATTTTTCCCGTTGTTGGCACATAGACAAATTATTGGATGAAATGAACAAAGTCAAAGAAGGTGAAGTATAGTGCCAAATAGTGACAAAGTAATCTTAAAAGTTGAAAATTTAAAAAAATATTTTCCTGTTAGAGCAGGGGTCTTCAAAAGAACCGTTGCTCATGTATTAGCTGTAGACGATATTAGCTTTGCAATAAAAGAAGGAGAAACTCTGGGGCTTGTTGGTGAATCCGGTTGTGGTAAAAGTACAACAGGTATGACAATCCTAAGATTATACGAACCAACAGACGGACGAATTATAATGGGAGAACAAGACACTACACCATGGTTCATGAGAGGTACCACCATTAATAAGTATGTTAAAACGATTTATGCTGAAAGATTTGAGAAAATGAAAAAAGAATTAGGTTCAGAAGAAGAAGTAATTAAGAAATTAGATAATGAAATAGA
>NZ_JALY01000043.1:0-4523 GCF_002924615.1 Petrotoga halophila DSM 16923
TCTTCTTTTATCTCATCAAAGTTCCCATTAGAGTTAATTTCAAAGGTGATTATGGAGTCCATTTTCAACGAATGTATTAGCTCTTTAAGTGTTCCTTGCGCTATTACCCGGCCTTGATCAAAAATATAGATTCTATCAGCCAAAAATTCAGCTTCTTCCATATAATGGGTAGTTAGTATTATGGTCTTGCCTAAATTTCTTAAGTCCGATATTTTTTCCCATGTACTTCTTCTTGCTTGAGGATCTAACCCTGTAGTTGGCTCATCAAGAAACAACAACACAGGATCATTAATTACCGCTGTAGCTAACGCTAATCTTTGTAATTGTCCACCTGAAAGTTTTGAGACCTTACTATTCTTTTTTTCTTCAAGATTAAAATCCTTCAAAATCTTATTTACATCAAGACTATTTTTGTATAATCCCGAGAATGCTTTAAGGGTTTCCAAAACCTTTAAATTTGGGAAAAAATTAGTATCTTGTAATTGAATGCCTATTCTTTCTTTAATATTAGAATCTACGTTTTCTATCTTTTTCCCAAAATAGTAAATTTCTCCCGCGTCTTTTTTTCTCAATCCTTCGATTATTTCAAGTGTTGTTGTTTTCCCAGCACCGTTTGGACCTAAAATAGCAACGATCTCGCCTTTTTTTACATCAAAAGAAACACCGTCAACCGCTTTTATACTCTTATAATACTTCTTCAAATTCTTCACTTCAATAATACTCTCCATCACAAACATCCCCCCTATAAGGTGTAAAACCTAAGCCTCTTCTAAAACGTTTCTAAGCCATTTTTTACTTCTATATCTGAAAAAAAGAATTATTGATTTTATGATCTCTTCCATCATCGTTAAAAAATAAACGGTGGGAAAACTTAAATTTAATAACAATCCTCCAATCGCAGCTAGAGGAACACCTATACACCACAACGTAGAAGCTTCAACCAAAAAAGAGAATCTTGTATCTCCTCCGGCTCTTAAAAATCCGACAACGTTCATACCGTTGAAGATCTTTACCGGTAGAAACCCCATTGAAATAATTATTGTGACTTTTACCATATTTTTAACTTCTTCTGAAACATCGAATACATCAACTACTAAAAATGTAGTTACTATCCCTACGATAGCTGCTATTACACTTATTAACTCCGCCAATTTTAAGGCTTTTTTGGAGGTTTCAAAGGCTTCTTCAAATTTAGATACTCCCAATATATTTCCAATAATTACTGATGCAGCGTTAGCTATAGAAAAAGTCACAGAAACCGCAAACCCTTCTATAGTTGACATAACTCTTTGAGCAGCTATGACATCTGTTCCCATATGAGCATAAACAACAGAATACATAGTGAATCCCAATGACCAGGCAAATTCATTTGCCAAAGTAGGTAAGGCGTAATGAAAGAAGTTTTTCATAAATTTTGAATTCAATTCAGCAACATGTTTAAAATAAGCCCTTCCTGGGAGCTTTCCAACGTAAACTATAAAAACTGTTGCAGTACATCCAATCGCTCTAGCAATCAAAGTTCCTATCGCAGCACCTTTTATACCTAAAACAGGGAAACCAAACTTACCAAAGATTAGCAAATAATTTAGCAAGATGTTTGTGGATAATTCTATAATAGTTATTATCAAAGGCAGATGAGCTTTTCCTATACTTCTAAGCATGAAAGAAAAGACCATTGTAATTGCAAATAAAGGGTAACTAAAAGCAATTACCTTTAAATAAGGTATTCCAGCTTTAATAACCTCAATATCCGGGCTAAAAAATCTCAAAACCAATTCTGGAGTAAAATAACTCAGTGAACTACTCACCTCTAAAGTGGTAAGCTTCCTAATTCATCGACCGTTGCGAGGAGACGGGCTTCCGCCTCTTAGGGATAACTCGTCTTACACAGTCTCCAAAGGCTTAACATCCCCCAGTCCCTGGGGTAGAGTCTTTTTATACAGTGACCAACTGTTTCCTTATCTGCCGTAAGGCTGTGTGGCGAATGCCTGTTTTAATCCAAACTGCCTCATATTAATGGCAGCATTTATATCTCTATCCTGCACAGTTCCACATTCAGGACATACCCATTCCCTATCAGAGAGTTTTAAACCTTCGTTTTTATACCCACATACACTACAAGTTTTAGACGAAGGTTCGAACATTCCTATCTCGATTACCTTTTTGCCTAACCTCTCTGCTTTGTATTTTAGGAATGTTTTGAATTGGTACCATCCTGAATCTGAGATACTTTTAGCTAAATGATGATTCTTTAACATACCGCTTATATTGAGAGTTTCTACAACGAAGACATCAGCTTGGTTCTCACTGATTTCTTTCGTTAGTTTATGCAGAAAATCCTCTCGTGTATTTTTTATTTTCTCATGTATTCTAGCAACTTCTAATTTTGCTTTGTCCCAATTCTTAGAACCTTGTTCTTTGCTTGAAAACTTTTTATATGCATGTTTTAATTTCCTTTCGTACTTAGACAAAACTTTAGGAGCTGGATACTTTGTTCCATCGGATAATACAACAGAATCTTTCAATCCCATATCCATACCAATTGAGTTCTCATAGTCTATATCTCTTACAGGGTAAGAACCTTCGACTTCAAAGGTTATAGACACAAAGTACTTACCTGTTGGAGTTTTAATGAAAGTACAATTTTTTATCTTTGCATTTGAATCTATTTTTCTATGTACTCTTACTTTAATACCTTCTTTAAACTTTGGTACGAATATAATACCGTATTTATCATTATTTTCGTTTTCATACAGTTGTATATGTTGAGGAACTCTGAACGATTGCCTACTTGATTTCTTTTTAAATTTAGGGTGCTTACTCAGTTTCTTAAATAAACGTTTATATCCACTCTCTAAATTTTTCAAAGACTGTTGTAATGATTGAGAGTTGACATCGTTTAGCCATTGATACTTCTCTGTCTTTTTAAGAGCTGTAAGCACTTTAGCCCACATATAGTAATTAGTATACGTTTTAGTATTTTTATATGCGTTGTTAGCAAATTCTAAGAATAGGTTGTAAACAAATCGAGTATGTCCAAAATGCTGATTAAGTTTCTCAATTTGTTCGTTTGTTGGATATATACGAAATTTGTATGTCTTCAACATATTCAATCACCTTAATTTCGATAATTGTATGATATAATACAATTGTATCATACATACATATAATTAACAACGTCTTTTTGACCTAGATTCGCTTTGTGTTTCTAAAACCAGCTATCATCTCTCCAATAAATTGGAGAGTGTTCTTGCTGAATTTTCATAAAAGAAGGGAATAGAGAAGAGAAGGGAGGACAAGATAGTTAACGCAACAGAACGAGATAAACCATCCTCATCTTTTTTCCCCCAATACTGTGCAAAGAAAATGCCTCCTCCAGAGACTAGTCCAAACAATATTAAGTTGTACAAGAAGAAAAACTGATTTGAAAGTCCAACTGAAGCGATGGCAACCTCTCCCAAAAGCCCGATCATTAAGGTATCAACAAAATTAACGCTTGTAAAGATAACTTGCTGAAGCGCTATCGGGAAAGCTATTCTGATTATTCTTTTGTAGATCTCCATAGAACCCCCCACAATGCATTTTGCATAATAAAAAATATATGAATATAAAGAATTTTACCACAATAATCATGGTTATTTTTCTAAAAAATCAAAAAATAATTGTTAAGAATCACTCGGAATAAAAACTGTGCTTCTACTAAAATAAAATTGGGTAACATCAAATACTAAAAGAAATAAGTCCGCTCAAAAAGAATTATCCCAGAGCAGACTTATTATATAACATCTTTATCAGAAACTTTAAAATAATCTTTTTACCATAAATCTTTAGCACTGGTAGAAATAGCATGGATACCCTTTTTAAAGAGCTCCAAAACCTCTTCTTTTTTACTTACCAATCCACCAGCTATCAAACATACCTTTGTTCCTATATTTTCTAAAAAATATGGTGCTGCTATCGCTGGTAATATTTCAAAGGCATTAGGTTGAGAAGTTTTTTCCAGAAAATTTACAACAGATTTTAAAGAGTTAGAATCTATCAAAAACACCCTTTGAACTGCCATTAAATTTTCTTGCATTGCTGTTTTTATAGCGTTATTTTTTGTGGATATTATTCCATCACATAACTGTTTACGAGCTAAATATTCAATACCTTTTTTATCAGAAGCGATGCCTTCTAGTAAATCGATATTGATAAATAACTTTTTATTAAATTGTTTTACAATAGGCATAACATCTTCTAAAATCAATATGGATCCCGTAAGCAAAAAAATGATAGGGGATTCAGTTTTTAAGGCATCATCTAAGTCATTTAAATCTCTAATAGCAGGAATTATAGTGTTTTTCTTGATTAAATTACATAAACCTTTCATATTATCTCCTTTTAAGACACTTTTTTGTTTCTTATTTTTTCCTATTGACACTTCTCGTAGCTATTATATCACTACCTGTGTCTAATATATTTTGTATTACAACGTCCCCTCTTTTAACGGGTGCTTTTACCTTTGTTTCTTTTAATATTTT
>NZ_JALY01000224.1:0-11129 GCF_002924615.1 Petrotoga halophila DSM 16923
TTGTTGAAAGATTTAGGTAACCCGAAATCACTGATCAATATTGTTGAAGAAGTTACTCCTGAGCTTGAAAATCTTGCTAATGGAAAAAGTGGTAAACTAGGTACCGGCGGGATGAGTTCAAAATTAAAAGCAGCAAAGATTTCCATCGCCTCAGGAATACCTTTAACAATTCTCCCATCTTATGAAGAGAGTATTATTACAAAGGCTGTGGATAATATTGAAAATAGGCAGTTTAACCTTGGTACAACCTTTTTACCCAAAGGAAAAAGGATGAGCAAAAGGAAGAGATGGATTCAATTCAGCTTAAAGCCAAAAGGCAAATTGATTGTGGATAATGGAGCCCATGAAGCACTTTTAAAAGGAAAAAGTCTGTTAGCGGTAGGAATTATAAGTGTATCAGGTAGTTTTTCCGTCGGAGATCTGGTTTTGATATCTAATAAAAAAGGAGAAAGCATTGGAAAAGGTTTAATAAACTATTCTTCCGAGGAATTAAAAGAAATAATTGGTAAAAAAACCGATGAAATACTTACATTCAAAGAAAACTTTGGACCTGAAGAAGTAATACACAGGGATAATTTAGTTATAATGGAGGCAACGGAGGGATTTGAACCCTCGAATAGCGGTTTTGCAGACCGCCGCCTTTGACCCCTTGGCTACGTTGCCAAATTGGCGGGGACGACGGGACTCGAACCCGCGGCCACCGGTGTGACAGACCGGCATGATAACCAGCTTCACCACGTCCCCTTCAACTTCAAATGTATTTTATCATATAATTCTAATTTTGTCCAGTCTCTTCTTCACTTGCTTCATTATCAGTATTTACTTTTTCTTCTTTTTGATCTTCGGTTGGGGTTACATTTTCACCTTCGAACTCTTCTTTTGATATTTCAACTATTTGTACTTTCTCTTTGATGAATTGGGCTACTTTTTCTCTTAATTTGTTCCATAGAATTTCATTAGATAGCTCAGGATTTGAGCTTATTATTTCCTGAGCACGTGAGAAAGGTAAACCATACATAGTTGAAAAGTTCTTGATCTCTTGTGATAACTCTTCGTTTCCTACTTTGATATCGTTTTCTAAGGATAGTTTTTCGATGACAACCATCTCTTTTATCCAATTCAATGCACTCTTTTTGATTTCCTCTCTCAATTTATTTTCGTCATTATCGTATTTTTTTAAGTTTTCTTCGTATTTACCCTTGTTTTTAAGATCATTTATAGTTGCATCAATATAATAATTTACACTTTCATCAGATATATCAATATCCACATAATTAGGTAACTCCGATAAGATATAGTTAACCACAAATTGATCCTGCCAATTTTTAACGGCATCTTCTCCTTCTTTTCTCAAAGTCTCTTTCAACTCGTTCAATGTTTCTACTTCAATATTCAGCTCTTTTGCGAAATTATCGTTCAGTTCAGGAAGTTTTCTTGTATAAACTTGTGCAATTCGAACTTTTTGAATCAATTTTTTGTCTTGATCTTCTTTTTCTAATTCAAATTCCTCACCAGTAGTTTTTCCTATGAGTTTTTTAACGAGTTCTCTTTCATCATCTTCTCTAACTATTATTTCCTCTTCTTCATCAGATTTGATCACTTCACCGTTTTCATCTACTAAATCATAATTAATTCTTACATAATCTCCGTACTGTATGGGTTCTTCTTTGGGATCTAATATTGCGTTGCTCTCCAGTAAATCATTCAATCTTCTTTGTACAAAGTCCTCAACCACTTCTTTAGATTCAGGGATTTTAACCGTAATATTTTCAAATTCTGTTTTTATAATTTCAGGATAGGTGTGAAGTAAAACCTCGAATTCTATGTGTTCCTCATCTTGAGCTCTTGATTCAACAATAATTGGGAAAAGCAACTTTTCTTCTTCTCTGATTTTGTGATCCAGCTCATGTTCCGCTTCTTCTAATAACATATTATTGAAATCGGGACCTAAGCGCAACTTAATAACCTGTTTGGGGACCTTACCTTTTCTAAATCCTTCAAAGGTGTAATGTTGATTAATTTCCCGAACGATTTGATCTTCAATTTTTTTAATTTCATCTTTAGAAAATTTGATGAGGTATTTCTTAACATTTTTGTCTTGGCTAAGTAAAGTTTTTTCCATGATCCTTCCTCCTAATTTGAGAAGTTTTATCATCAAAGTTCAAAGTATTATACAATGAAAGATAAGGAATTTGGTTAATTAAACGTCAATTTTTGTTTTTATAGTGTAAACATTTTTCTTAATTCAACCTTTTATTTGTATAATTATTTATAGAAATTTCAATTTAATTGTGATACAATATTTCGATTCGAAGCAGTTACTAGAGGTGAATATATTGGTTGGACGTTTTCTTTTGAAAGATATCCCGATGGTTTATGGCAGTCAAGATGATATTTATTCTTTTATCGAAGATCAAATTGGAAAAGAGAAGCTTTGGATAGTTACTTTAAATGCGTTGATGTATATGGAATATTTAAAGGGTAACGAATATTCTAAAGCCATTAATAAAGCTTCTTTTTCCATTCCTGATGGGGTGGGAATAGTTAAATTACTCAAAAAGAAAGGAATAGAGACGGAAAGATGCCCCGGTATAGATACAATGAAATATTTATTAGAATTGTCTGAAATAAATAATTATAGAATATTTTTGCTTGGGTCAGAAGAGAGTGTGGTTGGACAAGCTGCTCAAATAATTGAGAAAATGTTCAACGTAAATATTGTTGGATTTCATCATGGGTATTTTGATATAAATGCTGAACGAGAGGTTGTTCGAAAAATTAATGATAGTAAAACAGATCTCCTTTTTGTAGGGATGGGAATTCCAAAACAGGAATCCTTTATTTTCCGAAACTATGAAACGTTACAAGCAAAGCTTATGATGGGAGTTGGTGGTAGCTTTGACGTATTTGCTGGTGTTACGAGAAGGGCTCCTCTTTTCTTTCAAAAGCTTGGATTAGAATGGTTGTATAGAATGTTTGAAGAGCCCCATCGATTCAAAAAATTACCTGATTTATTTAAATTTTATATGAATTTGTATAGAAATAAAGATTAATTATATAAATTCTATATTTAGACGCGAAATCTCAGAGGAAATGTTCAGATAACAAGTGTAAGATGCTTCCGAGAAATTATCAGAAACATAAGTTCCATCTTCTCTTTGGTACATTCGTCCAAAATTTTTGAAATTCAAATCCCCAACATGGTTTAATACTAAAGCAACATCCCCTGGCAATTTTATATTTATTGCTGAAACTTCAGAGTCTACGTCAACTGTGGTATTATCCTTTTGAGATGGTATCAAAGTGATTTTAGATGCGGTAGATTTTATTCTTACTTCTCGTGTTTTAATTTGTCTCAGATCAAAAAAGGCTACGCTAACGTTCAATTTTGCTTGATAATTGTAATTAATATTTTCGTTTAAATATACAGTTATCTTTGCCCGTTCAGGTACTTTTACGTTGGATACTTTCAGCTTGTTCAAAATATCGACTTTAGAAGAGTCATATTCTTTCTTAAAAGAATATATATCATTATCAATCACAGCTTTTACTTTTACAGGTGTCTCTATCTTAGAAGAGTCAATAGTTACAGAGCTCCAGTCTACATCTGTTGATAAATCAAGTGTGTCACCTATAAATTTAGGAGGAAGATTTTCAGATATTATCGATTTGTTAATCTTTAAGTGGGGCTTTCTTATATGGAACAGCCCTTTAAATCCAGCAGCAATAATATAAGATGCGATCATCAATAGAACCAATTCCCAAAAATTTAGTGAAGTGGGGAACAACTCAAATGTGTCTAGCAACAGTATTATTCCAAATATTAGACTTCCTAAAGTTCCTACGTTTCTTTTTTTGAAAAAGGTTAGTCCGTATCCAAGAAAAATCAATGTAAAAAAGAATTCTAACAAGTTAAAACTAACTAAGAATTCGTTGAAAATGACTGATAAAACTATTAAAATACCTAGCGCGATCAGTATTAATCTTCCTTGCATAATTACTCCCCCCTGTCCTTTAAAAATTTTTCTGCAAGCTCTTCAGAGTATCCCAACTCTTTTAAAAGTTCTATCGCAAAAGATCGAGAAATCTTTCCCTCTTTTAATAAAGACAATATCTTTTTTTCTTCAATGGTTAAGAATTCGTCGCCTTTGGAAATATCTTTGCTTTCTTCTTTCTCCACTTCTTCTATGATTTTCTCATGAAGATCTACACCTTTGATACTAATATCTCCACTCATTACATTAATTTTTAAAACTCTTTTTTTGGGCATAGTAGAAGAATCACTACTTTGAACTAAATCGACGTTTGATCTTATAGATGAAGAATATCTATGTATTGGAGCTTCTAAATAGATTTTCTCTCTTCCTTGAACTATTAGATTTATATCTCCGGAAGCAGTGTTTACAATACAATAAAAATCTCTGTCTAAGGAATCTACAGAGATATCACCACTAGCTGATTTAAAGTTTGCTACTTTCACGATAGAATTTTTTATTAAGACATCACCGGAAGCCACACTTAACTTAAGATTTACAATTTTAGAGTTTTGAACTAGAACATCGCCACTAGCCATGCTAAAATCACCATATGATATATTTACGTTGTGAATTTCAAAATCTCCAGAAGCTCCTTTTAAAATCAATTCATCCATCTCACTGTTATTTAAGTCGATACTCACATCCCCAGACCCAGTATCCACCCTTAAAGATTTCAAAGTTTTAGTTTGATTAGATCCAATAATATCTACATCTCCTGATCGTGTTTTGATCGCTAAATTATATAAGTTAGTAGAATCCAAGTCCGTTTCTATATCAGCTGATGATAAGTCTAACGTTATATCGTTAACTTGATCACCTATGTACAAATTAATAGGTACTTCATGGAACATTTTAGAGAAAGAAAAAAATTTTGATAAGAAATCACCTTTTTCATAATCAATGTCGATTGATACGCTTGTATGATCTGAATTCCAAGCAGTCCTGACGTTAATATCTTGATCTCCGTATTCGAGATATGTTATTTCACTGTGGCAAATTTTTATTCTTCCGTGAAAATTTTTGGCCTTTATTTTAATAGATTTTACATCATTCAAATCAATCTTTTGCATTCAAAATCACTCCTTTTTATTTTTTGTATTTTTTTAATAATTCTTTTGCATCTTCAGGGGTAATCTCTCCTTTTTCAATCTTTTCAAGGATTTCAAGGGTTTTTTCTCTACTTTCAATGTTTTCAGACTCGTACCCCATTGCTGTTGCAACTTCTTCTAATCTTGCTTTTGCTGTAGGATAAGAGATACCAAGTTCTTTTTGTAATTCCGATAAATTTCCTCTAACCTTAATAAAAATCTTCAAAAAATTTAATTGTTGGTTTGTTAATTGAGCAAATTCTTCTAATTCGAAATTGCCAGATATTTCAGTTCCGCATTCTTCACATCGATATTTTATGATATTTAACTTACCCCCACATACCGGGCATTTGGATAAACGGTATTTTGACATATTAGGACCTCCTATTATTTTTTATGTTTTTGATGATATTTTGATAGACTCTCACGTTATTTTGAAAAAATTATAACATAAAACTTTAAAAATGTCAAGTTTTAATGCAAAAATTTTGATTTTCTAAATAAAAAAATTAAACTAAAGGTTTTAATATAAAAATTTTAAAAAAAGGGGTAGGTATTTGATATAATCGATGATATAATATTTATTGTAATTCAAAGAAAAAATACACTTTGAGGAGGTCCAATCGTGGCAATAGACTCACCTAGTTGGTTAAAAAGTTCTGTAATTTATGAAGTTTTTGTTAGAAATTATGGAAATGCTGGAACTTTTAATGATATATACAACGATATTGAACGTATTAAGGCTTTGGGGACAGATATACTGTGGTTTATGCCTTTTTATCCTATTGGGAAAGTTGGTAGAAAAGGTACTCATGGAAGTCCTTATTCGATAAAAGATTACGAAGAAATATCTAAAGAAATTGGAAATAAGAGGGATTTTAAAAGATTAATAGACAAGGCACATGATAACGGATTAAAAATAATGATCGATATTGTTTTCAATCATACCTCTTTGGATTCAAAGCTGGTTGAAACACATCCGGAATGGTTTGTGAAAGATGAAAACGGAAAATTAACCAGAAAAGTTGAAGATTGGATGGATGTTTACGATTTGGATTATGAGAATAAGGATTTATGGGACTATCTAATAAAAGTTTTAGATAGCTGGGTTGATCTTGGCGTCGATGCTTTTAGATGTGATGTAGCACCACTTGTACCTTTAGAGTTCTGGAAAAAAGCTAGAGAACGATTGAACCAGAAAAAGGAAGTTATTTGGTTGGCAGAAACTCTTGATCCAAAATTTATTCATGATCTCAGAACTAGAGGGTACAATGTTCATTCAGATTCAGAGGTTTATCAAAGCTTTGATCTTACATACGATTATGATGGCTTCTATTATCTAAAAAGTTATTTTTCTGGGGAGAGAGATTTGAATCATTATTTTGATCATGTTTTTTTGCAGAATACAATATTTCCAAAAAATTCTATTAAGATGCGTTTTTTAGAAAATCATGATAATCCAAGAATAGCATCAGTTTTAGAAGGGAAAAACAAGATCAAAAATTGGACTGTTTTCTATAATCTTTTGCCAGGAGCTTCTTTAATATATGCTGGACAAGAATTAATGATGGAAAAACTACCTAACCTTTTCGAAAAGGATCCGATTAAGTGGGACAAAGGTGATTATGAATTTTTAAGCTTCTTTAAGAAGATTGTTAACATGACCAAAGAGATTAAATCAACCTGTGACCAATTTTCTATTCGAGAGTTATCTGAGGGTATAATAATGATCAAATGGAGTGGAGAAGAGGATGAATACACTACCATATTAAATTTGGAAGATAGATATGGAGAAATACCAGTAGATTTTACTTTATATGGAACGGATTTAATAACTAACGAGATTGTTTCTATACAATACTTCTTTGTAATCAGCAAATTACCTATTATTATTAAAACAAAATAAAATATTGTATAATCTAAATTAACCTTAGATTGATATAATGGAGGCATATTAATGGGAATTTTTGAAAAGTTCAAAAATGGTTTGAGTAAAGCGAGAAATACCATATTTAAAAATATCAAAACTATTTTTTCAGGTAAAGTTCTCGACGATGATGTATTGGAAGAATTAGAAGAGATTTTAATAATGTCTGATATGGGTGTTGAAGTTTCCCATGAAATTTTGGAAGAGTTAAAAAGTAGGTATAAAGCTGATAATTCTTACAATGATCCCCTTTTATTATTGAGAGATATTTTAGTGGAAAATTTACAGAAAGACGAAGTAGTTAACGACTTTCAGCAAAAACCTTATGTAATATTAATTGTTGGAGTAAACGGTAGCGGTAAAACTACAACTGCTGCTAAGTTAGCAAAGATGTATTCTAGCCAAGGTAAAGAAGTTGTTTTAGCTGCCGCAGATACATTTAGGGCTGCTGCAATTGAGCAGCTTAAAGAGTGGGGTAATAGGTTAAATACCACTGTAATAGCTCACCAAAAAGGTTCAGATGCCGCAGCCGTGGTGTACGATGCAATAACGCACGCAAAATCAAGAGGTAAAGATATAGTGTTAATAGATACTGCAGGACGTTTGCACACAAAAAGCAATTTAATGGATGAATTGAAAAAAATAAGGCGTGTGGTTGAAAGGGAAGTTCCAGGAGCTCCTCATGAAACACTCTTAGTTCTTGACGGAACTACTGGTCAAAACGGGATTTCTCAGGCAAAAGCTTTTAAAGAAGCCATAGATATAACGGGTATAGTCGTAACTAAACTCGATGGAACCGCCAAAGGTGGTATAGCTTTCGCTATAAATCATGAACTTAATATCCCAATAAAGCTAGTGGGTTTTGGGGAAAAAGAAGACGACTTACAAATTTTTGATCCTCAATCCTATTGTAATGCATTATTAGGTGTTGATGAGGTAGAATGAAAGATTTCATTAGAGATTTTGCGGTGTGCCCAATATGTCAAAAAGAATTTTCATTTGATAAAGTAGCTTCAACGTCTATAAAAGTAAGTTCTTATGATTTAGATTTGAGACCTGAATACAGAGATATTAATGTATCTCTCTATTCTTTAATTACTTGTCCTCATTGCTATTTTACTTTTCAGGAAAAAGATAAAGATTATATATATGAATACTTAAATTCTCAAAATATTGAGCAAGTTAAGTTGTTTTTGAATAAGATAAATAAATTATCTCTTCCCGAAGTAGATAATTCTTCTTCAAAATCTCACGAATTTTATGCAACTCAACTTATGATAGCAGCCAATATTTACACAATTTTGGAACTACCCAGTGAAGTAGTAAAAATTCTAATAAAATTCGCTTGGTATTACCGTGAACAAAATGAAGAAGAAAAAGAGTTAGGAATACTTTACTATTGTGGGAAGATAATTGAAAAGAACTATGAAACATTTTCGGAAGAAGATTACATATTTTCTTTGTTTTATCTGGGGTATATAAACTATAGATTGAATAATAGAAAAGAAGCGGCGAAACTATTTGATTATTTGTTAAAAAATTATAATAATCCTACAAATCCATATTTAAAGGCTGCGAAATTTCTAAGGGGTGAATTAAAGTGAGGAAATTGTTTTGGATTTTCTTGTTAGGTTTGGTATTTTTCTTATCTGGGTGTACGGTTTTTCAACCAACTTCGCAAGAAACAACTTTACCAAACAAAGATTTAGAGTTAATTCAAAATCAGTTGGATGCCTTAGATGAGCGTTTAACTCAAATGGAAGAAAAAATTAACAGTTTATCTGACGAAATTTATCAAATTTCAAAGAATAACAGTTATGCTTATGATATGACAAAAAGCCTAAAAGATCAGTACACCAATATTGATAACAGGGTAGTAACCTTAGAGAATTATCTGTATGAAGGGCGGAGTTCTGAAGCTATTGATAAACTATTGGATTTAGATCAACGAGTTCAAAGTTTAGAAAATCAAATTTACAATGTCTCTCAACAAAAGGTTAATAATTTCACAAACACTAATTTAGATCAAAGAGTATCTCAGTTGGAAATTCAGATCACCGAATTACAGAATGTTGTGAACAATATTCCGAAAAATGATCAAAAAATTCTCTTAGATACTGTGAACTCACTAACGGAAAAGGTTAATAGTTTAGAACAAAGTTTTAAAAACTCTGAGTTTTACTTTTTGGAAAACGGAAATATAAAAGAGCTTGTACAACAAGAAGTAGACAAACTCAATTTAGAAAAATATGTTGAAAACATAGTAGATTATAAAACTGAAGAGACCGTTTCGAAATTTTATTATCAAAATCAGAGCGAAGATATACTAAATGTTAAATCTTTAGAAAACAAGGTTGCTTCTTTAAATAAGGAAGTAGACAATGTAAAATATGACCTTCAAAAGGTTATTACTCAACCACCAAATTCATTTAACGAGAAATATCTTGGTCAAATACAAAATATTGAAATGAAGATCGATCAACTTTATAGATCCGTAGGAGAGGCTGAAACCAAGTATCTATTTGAGAATTCAAACGAAGTAAGGTATCAAGTTAAATCAGGGGATACTCTGATAAGTATTTCAAATGCTTTTAAATTAGGAAATAAAGGTGTTCAAATTATTCTGCAAGCCAACAATTTACAGTCCACAAATATTAAAGTAGGACAAGAATTAATCATACCAGTAAATAATATTGAAGAGTATATCAGGTGGCCTTTTCCTAAAACTTCACTTGCAAATTATGAAAAAATTGTTGTAAGGTTTGGAGAAAGGAATGCTGCCGGAATTTCTAGTGGGATAGGAGTTTTGGTTCAAACTGAACAAGTTTATCCAGTTCTCCCAGGTAGAGTAATTGAGACCGGAAAATTAACAAACAACAATTGGTATATAAAAATCGATCATGGAAATGCTATTATAAGTATCATTGGGAATATAAAAACACCATATGTTGATGAGGGTAAATGGGTCGATTCGAATACTTCGTTAGGAATTGCTAACGCAGGTAGTATTGTAACGGTTGAATTGTGGAAGAACGGAGAACCAAGAGACCCGTTGAAACTTTTTTACAATATGATCGGAGAATTCCAAGCAACCTATTACACTGAATGGGATGACAAACTTGTCTATTCTCCAACTTTTAGGCTAACAAGGTCTGGAGAAAAACCAACATCGTACAAAACAATTGCAGCAGATCCTGATGTCTTGCCTTTAGGAACAATAGTATATATACCTGAATTGTCGGATCTTCCCAATAATGGCTATTTTGAGGTTCAAGATACAGGAGCCAAAGTTTTGGGTAATAAAATTGATATATATGTAAACGATGTGAGGTTAGCTAATAATAGTTTACAGAATTTAACTGTATACGTAGTCGGTAGAAAATCAAACGTATAAAGATACAATCTTGATATTTCTATGTTGGGAGTTAAGCAATAGATGAAACGTTTATTTAAAAGGAGGAATAAAATATGTCTCTTACTGTTAAAAGCAGTTATGCTTTAAGGGCTTTGTTTGAATTAGCCGTATTAAACGAAGATGAAGGAAAAGAGAAAGTTCCTATCAGCGAATTATCTGAAAGACAAAGCATACCAAAGGACTTTCTTGAGAAAATATTTATAGAATTACGTGATGCAGGAATAGTCAAATCTGTTAGAGGTAAATTTGGTGGGTATGCTTTGGCCAAAAATCCAAGAGATTTACCGTTGAGTGAAATTATTCAAGTTTTAGATAAACCGCTTCAATCTTTTGATTGTATTGTTGGAGAATGTTCGTTGGAAATAGAGTGTGCTGTTGAATTTGTATGGAAAAGGGTTAATAATTCTATCATGCTAGAGTTGAGCAAAATGACTTTGCAAGATATAATTGATTACGGAAGAAAAATAGCAAAGATCAAGATCTCAGAAATACCCACTTCAGAAATAGGTCAAAGCAACGATTAACTAAAGGTAAATTAAGTTAAGGCAAGAAGAAAAAGAACTAAAATATTGGATAATTATCCAAAATGCTCTTTGAAAATCGAAGTAATTCTTCAAAAAATTGGAAAGTAATTAGAATTGAAGAAGTTTTTAGGGAAAATA
>NZ_JALY01000216.1:0-3725 GCF_002924615.1 Petrotoga halophila DSM 16923
CATAGCTTCTGCAGCTCCGAAAAGCAAAGCTGCCCACATTGTACCAATAGGATTCCAATTGCCTAATATCATAGCTGCCAAGGCAATGAAACCCTTTCCGGCGGGCATCTGTTCTTGAAACTGCCCTATATCACCTAAGGCTAGATACATCCCTCCTAATGCAGCAAGTACTCCACTCATTAAAACTCCAAAGTATCTTATCGCTTTTACGTTTACACCTAGCGTATCAGCAGCCCTTGGATTTTCACCTACAGAACGCATTCTTAAACCTAAAGGAGTCTTGTAAAGTAAAAACCAAGATCCGATGACGACTACTATTGCAATGTAGAAGAACGAACTGATTTCTCCAAAAATTTCTCCAATGAAAGGAATGTTTTGAATTGCCTCTATTTTTACCGTTGGGATTTTAGCAACAAAATCTGTTTGCCCTTCTTGTCCAAAAATAGGTTTCATTAAAAAACCAGTGAAACCTTGGGCAATCAGAATCAAAGCTGTAGCGGAAACAATTTGGTTTGCCGACCATTCTATTGAAACATAGGCATGAAAAAAGGCCAAAATTAAACCTCCAACCATACCTAAAATCAATCCAATCCAAGGGTTTCCAGTAAGAAAAGTAACAGCCACTCCAATGAAGGCACCTAATTTCATTATACCTTCCAAAGCGATATTTGTTACCCCGGTTATTTCACTGTAAACTCCTCCAATTCCTGCAAAAATTAAAGGTAGTGCAGAAAGAATCGTCAATTTATAAAATAAAGGTGAAGCAAAAGCAGTAAAAATAGCTTCAAACCAATTCATTCTTCTTCACCACCTTGAAGTGTTTTAGGGGATTTTTTCTTTCCAAGCTGAGAAGCCTTTATAATCCAAGTTCTTATTATTCTATCCGCTGCGACAAAGTATATTATTATACCTTGAATTACTACAATAATGTCATCTGGTACTCCTATAGTTTGCATTGCATTTGAACCAGATCTTAGCGAGGAGATGAGAAAAGCTGCAAAAATAATCCCTATAGGATTGTTTTGACCAATCAAGGCAATAGTAATTCCATCAAAACCTCTATCGCTTGTGAATGCTCCAAAAATTCTGTGATGGACAGACATAACTTCTAAAGCGCCGGCCAAACCAGCCAAAGCTCCTGAAATAGCCATTGTAAGTACGATATTTTTACTTATCGATATTCCTCCATATTCTGCTGCATATGGATTGAATCCAACAGCTTTAACTTCGTATCCTGTTGTTGTTTTCTCTAGTATTATATAAATAACAATAGCGGCAACGATGGCTATTAAAATACTAGAGGGAATGGTGGATGCTTGGACTGTTAATAGTGGAGGAAGTTGAGCACTTTGTGCAATTTCAGGGGATTTTGGAACACCAGCACCTACCGCAAAAGGCCCGGCTACCAGATAATTCGTAATATGATAAGCTATCCAGTTCAACATTATTGTACTTATAACTTCGTGCGCACCGGTTTGGGCTTTAAGCCAACCGGCTATAGATGCCCAAAAAGCTCCCCCAGCCATACCTGCAACAATAGTCAATGGTATTGCAATAGCAGAAGGCACATTGCCTAAGTTCAGTCCAACCGCTACCGCCATTATACCTCCCATAGCCATTTGACCTTCGGCACCTATATTGAAAACTCCTGCTCTAAATCCGAATCCTACTGCTAAACCCGTAAGTAACAAGCTGGTCATTTTTGTTATATTGTCAGCCCAGGAAAGCCTGCTACCAATTGCACCTTTAATCATAGCCCCATAGGCTTTTAAAGGATTCTGGCCTATCGCTAATATTATAATAGCTGCAATTAAAAGTGAAACTATAACAGCTAAAAAAGGTATTAGAAAAGACATCCATCTTGATTTCATAAGTTTTGACGAAGAAGTCACTTTATTAGCGCCTCCTATTTATAGACTTTTTACTTCTCCAGCCTCTTCCATCAATTTTATTTCATCCAAACTCTTTCCTGCCATCATTAGACCGATTTCTTCTATCGATAATTGACCATTTTCAAAATCTCCCATGGATTTTCCTTCATACATAACCATTATCCTATCAGATAAAGACAAAATTTCTTCCAGTTCCATAGATATTAGTAAAATAGCCACTCCTTCTTGTCTCAAATGTATCAATTCTTTGTGAACGTATTCTATTGCGCCCACGTCTAAGCCTCGTGTAGGTTGTGAAACTACTATAAATTTAGGTGAAGTGCCAATTTCCCGTGCGATGATCACTTTTTGTTGGTTACCGCCAGATAAATTTCCCGTATATATATCAATTTCAGGCGGTCTAACATCGAATTTTGTGGTAAGATCTTTCGAAAATTCTCTTATATTATCTGATTTCAGAAAACCTCTTTCTGAAAACCTTTGTGAATCATGAGATCCCAACACTAAATTAAAATAATTTGGGAATTCATGAACCATACCTCTTTTTTGTCTGTCTTCAGGTATATGAGCTATGCCTAGTTCCCTTAATTCTTTTACAGATAAATTGGTAACATCTTTTCCTTGGAAATAGTACTTCCCACTTTCTATTTTTCTAAGGCCAGTTAAAGCTTCAGCAAGTTCTGACTGTCCATTTCCTGCTACTCCTGCGATCCCTAGAATCTGGTTTTTTCTGACTTCAAAATTAATGCCTCTTACAGCATCTAACTTTCTATTGTCTTTTACCCATAAGTTTTCAACTTTTACAAGTACTTCTCCGGGTTCTATTTTCTGCCGATCTATACTTAGAACTACTTCTCTCCCCACCATCATATTTGCCAATTCTTTTTCGTTTGTATCTGAAGTCTTAACGTTACCCGTAACCTTTCCAAGTCTCATAACGGTGATATTGTCACTTATCTCTAACACTTCTTTCAATTTATGACTTATGAAAATAATCGTTTTACCATCTTTTCTTAAACTTCTTAGTATTTCAAATAGCTCTTGGGTTTCTTGGGGAGTTAAGACGGCAGTAGGTTCGTCGAGTATTAATATGTCTGCGCCTCTATAAAGCGTTTTAATTATCTCCACTCTCTGCTGCATGCCTACAGGAATATCTTCGATTTTTGCCTCTACATCAACCTTGAGTCCATACTTTTCAGACAGTTCCTTTACGTCACTTTTGGCTTTTTTAAAATTGAAAGTAAGGCCCCTTTTGGGTTCACTACCTAAAACAACGTTTTCTGCAACTGATAAATTTTCAACGAGCATAAAATGCTGATGGACCATCCCTATACCGTTATCTATAGCATCAGAAGGGCCTTTGATATCAACTTTTTTTCCTTTTATATAAATCTCACCGCTTGTAGGTTGATATAAACCATAAAGTTGATTCATCAAAGTGGTTTTTCCAGCGCCATTTTCGCCAATTAAAGCATGTATTTCTCCTTTTTTTACTTTAAATGTGACTCTATCATTTGCAACTACCCTGGGAAATACTTTAGTTATCTCTTTCATGTATACTGCGTACTTATTTAACTCTTCTTGGATGTCTTCTGTTTGAGCCATCTGTAACCTCCTTTCTATTTTTCAGATACTTACTTTAGAAATGCTAAAACCGGCTTTAAACAGAATTTCTAGAATTCAAAATTTTTAAAAATACTATCATCGATGTAAGTTGCATTTGTCCTGCTTTAGCACCCCTTCGGCTTGCAGCCCACCCACATTTTGGGGGAGGGCTTCGCCCTGTAACCCTTTAAAAATCTAAATCTATTTTTTGAAAATTACTTTATTTCT
>NZ_JALY01000087.1:0-1531 GCF_002924615.1 Petrotoga halophila DSM 16923
TAATTGGATTTCTCAATTAATGACCTAAGGTCTTTGTCAAAATGTGCTTTTATCGTTTTCTACCTCCTCAAACCAGCTTTTTAAATTATAACACAATATTGCCTTCGTTAGTGAGCGAAATTATTTTTTGAAAATAAAGATTTGTGAACTACTCACCGCTAAAGAGGTAAGCTTCCTAATTCATAGACCGTTGCAGCAACGAATGCCCGTCTTACACAGTCTCCAAAGGCTTTACTTCCCCCAGTTCCTGGGGTAGAGTCAGTTTATACAGCGACTAGCTGTTTTATCCCACACTGCCTGATATTAACGGCAGCATTTATATCTCTATCATGTTTAGTCCCACATTCATGACATACCCATTCTCTATCAGAAAGTTTTAAACCTTCGTTCTTATACCCACATACACTACAAACCTTAGACGAAGGTTCGAACATTCCTATCTCAATTACTTTCTTACCTAATCTCTCTGCTTTGTATTTTAGAAACGTCTTGAATTTGTACCAACTTGCATCTGAGACACTCTTTGATAGTTTACGATTTTTAAGCATACCTCTTATGTTGAGAGTTTCTACAACGAAGACATCAGCTTGGTTCTCACTGATTTCCTTCGTTAGTTTATGTAAAAAACCCTCTCGTGTATTCTTAATTTTCTCATGTACTTTAGCAACTTCTAATTTTGCCTTGTCCCAATTCTTAGAACCTTGTTCTTTGCTTGAAAACTTTTTATATGCGTGTTTTAATTTCCTTTCGTACTTAGACAAAACTTTGGGAGCTGGATACTTTGTTCCATCGGATAATACAACAGAATCTTTCAATCCCATATCCATACCAATTGAGTTTTCATAGTCTATATATCTTTCGGGGTAAGAACCTTCGACTTCAAATGTTATAGATACAAAATACTTACCTGTTGTAGTTTTAATGAAAGTACAATTTTTTATCTTTGCATTTGGATCTATTTTTCGATGTACTCTTACTTTAATACCTTCTTTAAACTTTGGTACGAATAGAATACCGTATTTATCGTTATTTTCATTTTCATACAATTGTATATGTTGAGGAACTCTAAACGATTGCCTACTTGATTTCTTTTTAAATTTAGGGTGCTTACTCAGTTTCTTGAAGAGACGTTTATAACTAGTCTCCAAATTCTTCAAAGACTGTTGCAACGATTGAGAATTAACATCATTCAACCATTCAAATTTCTCGTTTCGTTTAAGAATTGCTAATATCTTACACCATGTATTGTAATTAACCACAGACGTTTTAGTATTCTTATATGCATTATTGGAGAATTCTAAGAACAAGTTGTAAACAAATCGAGTATGTCCAAAATGCTGGCTAAATTTCTCAATTTGTTCGTTAGTTTGGATATATACGAAACTTATATGTTTTTAACATCCTAAATTCTCCTTTATTAGATAATTGTATACTATAATTATATCACGCACAACGGATTAATATAGACTCTATGTATATAATTAACAATGTTTTTGCACATAGAATTCATTTCCTGTCTGAAAACACGAGC
>NZ_JALY01000119.1:0-2689 GCF_002924615.1 Petrotoga halophila DSM 16923
TATTTCCGATGCCTCTTCTTGAAGTTGTAACGATTTTAAATCTAGCCTTTCTTCGATATTCGTTGGATAGTTTTGATTTTCGTTTATTATTCTTTCTACCGTTTCTTTTGTTTGATTGTAAAGTTCATCTGTGTATTCAAAATATTCTAGAGGTGCATTGTTTGATCTTAGAGTTTCTAAATTCTTTTGTGCAGTAAGTATCTGTTTTTCTAAGCTTTCTTTTTCGTCTTCATCGGTTGATAAGTTGTATTGTTGGTTCAGTATTTCTATTTCATCTTGGTATGTTTGAATCATCTCTTCGTTGTAATGTCTTGTGAATATATCTTCGATCGTGGTTATGAGTTCATTCGTTTGAGCCGTGTAATATTTAGAGAGTGCATCGTAGTAAGCACTTTCAGTTTTCAACCTTTCGGCCTTGTCAATGATTGTTAGATCACGCGATAAAGAGATTGCTATCTCTGATGCTTCAGGGGATTCTATTGTCCATTCATCTGTATTTAAAGTAAAAGGGAATGAGACACCTACCTGTGCTCCCCATACTTCTAAGAAGTTTACATCCAAAGAAATCTCGTAACCTTCTAAATCTCCTTCCCCTCCAAAAACCAACCCACTAACGGTTGTTGTTCCTGCTGGGATTATCCCTGTTTTCATTGTATCAACAGATATTCCCAAATATGGAACAAAGAATTTGTCTATTTTGTTCATCTCTAATTGTGCTCCACGTAAGTTCAACTCCGCTTGGGTATAGGCTGAACTTTTCTCTAAGTTTTGTTCGTATAACTCTTCGAACGTCATCCCAAATATACTCAGGATTCCTACGAGAAGGGTTATTACTAAAACTATAAGTTTTTTCACAATCCTACCTCCTCAAGGCTCCTTCCTGTGTCTATTATGTAGTTTATGTATGCTTTTATGTAATTTCTTACACTTTCATAATAACTCTTTTGTGATGTTAAATAGTTTATGTTCGCGCTGTTTAACTCCAATTCAGATACCAATCCTTTGTTGAATCTATCCTTTGTGTCGTTATATGTACTCTGAGCTAAGTTCATTCTTTCTTCTAAGTTTTTCACACTTTTGTAAAGATTTTCTATACTATTTTTTGTTGTTTTATGTGCCTCAATCAATGTATCTTGAGTGTCTTGCAAACTCAAGATATATTTTTGGTGAGTTATCTCCGCTATCCTTTTATCGTAAGATGATGCGTTGGCGGGTAAGTTGTTGAGATCGTATTGTGAAATATCTACGTTTAGTTGTGCCATTTTTAGATTGTAGTTGTTGTTTAAATATTCCTCATCACTTACGAATATACCCTCATACGTTGGAGTGTTTATTTCTATTTGGTTATAATCTCCTTCGTATAATTCTTTTAAGTTGTCTTTGGCGGTTTCTAAATTTAATTGTGCACTTTCCAAATTGTTCTGTGCATCACTTACATCGAGTTCAGAACTTTTAAGGTCGTCTCCTGAGATTAATCCGTTGTCGAACAATTCAGTGTTGTTGTCGTAGGTTATCTGTGCATTTTTTAACTGCAAATCCGCTGTTTTTACGTTTATTTCTTCAACGAAAACATCCAATACTCTGTCTACTATATCACCGTAGTAATCTTTCATAGAGGTATTGTAGTTTGAAAGACCTGAGTAATAACTTAATTCCCCACTTAATTCTAATTTCCTGTTCGTTGCCTCTATCTTAGCCTTGTTGTAGTCGAGGTTAGTCTTTTCAAGATCAAGCTGTGCGGTTTTGTATATTGTACTACTTGCTTTAGCTGTATCAAATACCTCTGTTAAACCTGCTGAAAACATCCCTGTAACTATGATCAGTGTAAATGCTATCAATACTACTTTCTTCATCGTTTTTCCTCCTTTGGTTGTTTTTTGTAATATTTTTAAAAACTCTAAAACTTTTTATTTTGCACCTCTTCGCCCCGCAGCCTACCCATAAGGAAGAGTGGAAGATTTACTCCTTCGCTTGTCCTGTCTCTTTTTTTAAAATAATAAATTCACAAAAGTCTTTTTAGTATATAATCTTTCACTTAAATATAGCTTAAAAATTTACTCTTTACGATAAAATTCGAAGAAAACTCGTGTTTTCAAACGCGAGATGAATTCGATGTGCAAAAATAAAAATGTTGTTAATTATATGTATATATGATACAATTGTATTATATCATACAACTATTGAATTAAGGTGATTAAATATGCTAAAAACATATAAGTTTAGGTTGTATCCAACAAACGAACAAATTGAGAAACTAAACCAGCATTTTGGACATACTCGCTTTGTATACAACCTAATTCTTAGAATTTGCTAACAACGCATATAAAAATACTAAAACATATACTAACTATTATATGTGGTGTAAAGTACTTACAGCTCTTAAAAAAACTGAGAAGTATCAATGGCTAACCGATGTTAACTCTCAATCGTTACAACAATCTTTGAAGAATCTAGAGACTGGATATAAGCGTTTCTTCAAGAAACAAAGTAAATACCCGAAGTTTAAAAAGAAATTAATTAGACAATCGTTTAGAGTATCACAACATATACTGTTATATGAAAATGAGAATAACGATAAATAAAGAACAAGGCTCACAGAATTGGGACAAAGCAAAATTAGAAGTTGCTAGAATACATGAGAAAATTAAAAATACACGAGAGAATTTTCTGCATAAACTAACGAAGAGTA
>NZ_JALY01000128.1:0-1854 GCF_002924615.1 Petrotoga halophila DSM 16923
TGTAAACACAAATTAAACAATTAAAGGATTAATTATTCAAAAATAATAATATGCCCCAACCTTTAAAAATAACTTAAAAAAAGCCCAACATGTAACGTTCGCCTGTTTAAAAATATGGCGGCGACGCCCGGACTCGAACCCACGTGCACCGGTGTGACACACCGGCATCATAACCACCTTCACCACGTCCCCATCTTCTGCTCAATTATTTTATCACAAAACTTTCACTTTGTAAAGCCCCCACAAAGAATACTCTTTTATGTATATCTTCCTCTGAAATATTGTCGTGCTATAATATCCTCATCCTTAAGCTCATGGGCAGCATATACAGGCCAGTACGGCTGCCTTAGAAGCACTCTGCCCAGTGCAACCATATCCGCCCTCTCGTTTCCTATTATCTCCTCTGCCATTTCTGGACTGGTTATCAAGCCTACAGCCACAGTTGGTACTCCTGTTTGCCTTTTTACAGTCTCTGCATAAATTATCTGATAGCCAGGATATAAATCTATCCTTGGTGATAAGAGACCACCCGAACTGCAATCCACAACATCCACAAAGTCTTTCACAAGTTTTACTATCTTTATTGTTTCATTTATGTCAATACCCCCGTCTACAAAATCGGTAGCAGATACACGCATAAAAATTGGCATATCATCAGGTATGTTTTTCTTTACCTCAATTAATACTTGCCGCAAAAATCTCACTCTGTTTTCTATTTTTCCTCCATATTCATCACTTCTTTTGTTAGAAAGTGGTGACAAAAATTCATGAATGAGATAACCGTGAGCTGCGTGGACCTCTGTAGTGTCATATCCAACTTTAACGGCTCTTGCCGCCGCAGTACCAAAAGCTCTAATTATATCTTTAATCTCATTTTTAGTAAGCTCTGATGGAATGGGATATTCGTCACTCCACTTAATACTCGAAGGAGCAACAACCTTTTCGTTTTTCACCTCACACTTTCTCCCTGCATGGGCTAACTGAACACCGATTTTGCCTCCTACAGAATGCACAAAATCTACCATTTTTTTCAGAGGCTCGATTTGACTATCATCCCACAACCCTAAATCATTGCCAGTAATTCTACCTCGCCTTTCCACGGCTGTAGCCTCTTGCATGATAAGGCCTACACCTCCCACTGCCCTCGTACCATAATGGACAAAGTGCCAGTCGGTTGGCTTGCCGTCATCACCAGCAGAATACATGCACATGGGCGACATCATGATACGATTGTTAACTTCAAGGTCCTTTAGTTTAAATGGAGTGAAAAGTTTCCTCATACCAACACCTCTGCATATATTATTTGCCTTTTTGTATCTTTTTAAAATACTAAAGAACTCATACATAAAAAGCTGTGAGCGGGGCAAGTTCCATTTATGCTAACCTAAAGGATATGGGAAGGATCCAAGCGAAGCAATATGTGCTATTATCAGCAGTACCAGTACAATAACAAACATATACCATTTTGCATGAAAGATCCTAAGGGTCTTTTTAAACTTTAGACTTGCCTTTGTAAACCTCATGGTAAAACCTGCAAACACCATCCACGCCATCACAGCTATAAGTACCCCGTGAAATACCGAAGCATACTGCAGCATTAAAACACCATGTACTAAAGCTGCAATAAATGCGGCGGCATTTCCTAAATAATGCACATAGTGCCATCTATTTCTCATTTTATCTAACCATTTCCACTGTTTCTTTGGTGCAACCAACTGATTAATAAGATGAAAAAAGACATAAAGATTAGCAATTAAAAAGAGTGTCCCTGCAATCGTTCCCATGGTTAAACCCAGCGATATATTGACTGGAATCTCTTGCATATCTACTACCCCCCTCGTATAATATGTAGTA
>NZ_JALY01000006.1:0-15122 GCF_002924615.1 Petrotoga halophila DSM 16923
AGAAGACATAGCCGTCTTTGGGTTACCGGCCGAATCGTAGATTGGTGTATAATTAGTAACAGGTTTAACGCCGAAATTTGCTTCTAAAGGAGAACGATAGTACTCTTTGTAATCTTTGAATTTACCGTGACTCTTCTTGTTGTTGAAGAAAGAATTAAAGATAATGGGGTAAGAATCAACAACAAGATAACTGGTATCAAAGATCCCCTCTTTGATGCCTTTAAGGACGGTAAGAACGATAACCCTATCCAAATAAGAAGGACCAAACTCCTTCTTAAAAGAAGAGAAAGTAGCTTCAGAAGGAACGTAATTGATAATAGGATCGAAACCGATGCATTTAGCGAAGGAAGGGTTACTCTTAAGGAAGTGAATCAACTCCCTTACTGTAAACCCCTTAACTTTCTGAACGAAGATAGCTTTAAGTAAAGCCCGACGGGAGTACCCTGTTCTGCCCATCTTATTATTGAAATCTGGGACAACGGACCAATCGATCATATCGATTAAATCGAGAAGGTACTTAAATTCAGAATGTTCTTTCATATAATCAGAGTAGACGAAATCGAAGTAGAGTTGAGAAGAGTTACCGTATAATGACAATTGAATGACCTCCTTACAAGATAATAAAGATATGGTATCAAATAAATTATACAGTGAGGAGGTAAAAGTACAATATTGAAGGTATTAAAAGTTAGTTACAATGCGTGTTTTAGAGTTTCTAAAGAGAGTAATTATATCATATCAGGAGGTGGCAGTAGTATGAAAAAAGTAGTTGTTTTATTTGCTATATTGACGATGGTGTTGAGTGTTTTTTCTATTACCATCACGATGACAGCCGGCGCAGTAGGAAGGGAATTAGAAGCTCTGACTGAACAAGTTCAGATGTTTATGGAAGAGAACCCAGATATTACTGTAAATATTCTTCCAATGCCAAACAGTTCCACGGATAGGCACGATCTTTACGTTACTTACTTAGCTTCAGGTACCCCTGATCCAGATGTATTGCAGCTCGACGTTATTTGGCCAGCAGAATTTGCTCCATTCTTAGTAGATTTAACGGATGACTACAATTATTTTGGACTTGATGGGTTTTTCCCTGGAACCGTTGCTTCAAATACAACAGAAGGAAGATTAGTAGCAGTTCCATGGTTTACTGATGCTGGTATTCTTTATTACCGAAAAGATTTGTTGGAAAAGTACGGTTACGATGTACCAAAAACATGGGATGAACTGTACACAGCTGCAAAAGATATCTCCGAGAAAGAAGGAATCGAAGGCTTCGTTTGGCAAGGAGCCAGATATGAAGGTTTAACCTGTGACGTTATGGAATTCGTCCATAGTTTCGGTGGAGAGATAATGAAAGATGGAGAGGTTGTCGTTGATGATCCAGAATATTACGATAACAATGTTGCAGCAATAACCTTCATGGATAAATTGATAGAAGAGGGCGTAAGCCCAGCAGGAGTAACTACCTACATGGAAGAAGAAGCAAGAAGAATTTTCCAAAATGGTGATGCCGTGTTTATGAGAAACTGGCCATATGCATGGCCTTTAGCTAACGCTCCCGAGTCTCCTGTTGCTGGAAAAGTTGACATAACGGTTCTACCAAAGGGACCAGCACCAGATGGAAGAAATTCTGCAACATTGGGTGGATGGAACCTCGGTATAAATGCAAACTCTTCCCCAGCTGAGGTAGAAGCTTCTAAAAAATTGATCAAATTCTTAGTTAGCAAAGATCAACAAGTTTACAAAGCCGTTAATGCCGGTCAAACACCAACTATGATCGAAGCTTACAACGATCCAAGAACTATTGAAGCAAATCCTTTCTATTCTGATATTTTAGATGTTTTCTTGAATGCTGAACCAAGACCTATTTCTCCAATATATTCTGAAATTTCATATGAGATACAAGTTGCTGTTCACGAAGTTCTAACACAGCAAGCTGAACCTGAAGAAGCCTTAGACAACTTAGCAGAAAATCTCAAATCTTTAGTTGAATAAAAACGAAGAATTTGATATAATTTTTCACAGGTGGGCGGTATACGGAGTTTCTCCGTCTACCGCCTTTGTGTATAATATAATAGATTATAATTAGGGGGTGCGTTAATGAAAGTAAAAGGTACGTATAAAAGATCCGATATCTGGCTTGCGTTTTGGCTTATTATTCCAACCTTAATTGCTATCGGGATTACCGCCTTCTATCCTCTGGGGCAAACTCTTTATGATAGTTTCTTCAGATGGTCTCTCAGACCAGGATTTGAAAGAGAGTTTTTAGGATTTCAAAATTATGTCAATTTGTTTCAAGATCCTAGATTTTTGCGTTCTTTATGGAATACAGTATATTTTACTTTTTTTTCTGTACTAATAGAATTCCTTTTAGGATTAGGAACCGCTTTAATATTGAACGCAGACTTTAAATTGAGAGGTTTGGTAAGAGCAGCTGTTTTGATTCCATGGGCAATACCTACAGCGGTTTCTTCTCAAATGTGGAAATGGATGTATAATGACCAATATGGTGTAATAAGTTTAATGCTATATAATTTAGGAATACTTGAGGAAGGTACCCCCATTCTGGGGACTCCAGGCATGGCTATGTCTGCCATTATAGCCGTAGATGTCTGGAAAACTACTCCTTTTGTTGCTCTTTTACTCCTTGCAGGACTTCAAACCATACCTAACGAGTTGTACGAAGCATCTAGAATAGATGGCGCTAATATATGGAAACAATTCACTTCTATCACTTTACCTGTATTAAGGCCTACCATTGGTGTAACGTTAATATTTAGAACTTTGGACGCTTTGAGGGTTTTCGATATTGTTTACATCATGACACAAGGAGCAGTGGGAACGGAAACTCTCGCAGTTTACAATAGATCACTTTTAATGGATAATATCTTCTCTCCAAGAGGTCTGTTTGGCTATGGCTCTGCATTATCGGTCGTAATATTTTTAATCATAGGGATATTCACAATTATCTACATGCGCTCGTTGAACATTAAATTAGATTGAGGAGGGTAAAAATATGAGATGGGGAATGCGAGCAAAAAGAAATACTCAACGTACAATTTTATATATTTTAGTTATATTGATGGTTATTTTTTACATTTTCCCTTTCTATTGGGCCATCAAAAGCTCTTTCACCGCGGATCAATACCTTTTTACAAAAAACATTACCCTTTGGCCTCAAGGTTTTACCTTTGAAAACTATATAAAAGTTTTCACAGAGAGACCTTTCGGATTAAATATATTAAACTCTATTATAGTGGCCGGAGCTACGACTATTTTCTCAATAATCGTTGGTTCTTTTGCAGCTTACGCAATAGCTCGTTTAAAGATTCCCGGAAAAGGGCCTTTGATGCTACTAATACTTGCGGTAAGTATGTTCCCTCAAGTTTCTATTTTGGGTGGACTTTTTCAGTTGCTCAGAAATTTAGGATTGATAAACACTTATCCGGGTTTGATAATACCATATATTGCGCTGAATTTACCTTTAACAACGTGGATACTGCAAAATTTTTTCAGAGAGCTTCCTAAAGAGATAGAAGAATCTGCCTATATAGATGGATGTTCTAAATTTGAAACTTTGTGGAGAATCGTTTTACCTCTTTCCGCTCCAGGGTTGGTCACGACTGGTTTGCTAGCTTTTATTCAAGCTTGGAATGAATTCTTATTTGCTTTAACTTTTATGCAAACCCCCGCAAAATACACAGTTCCTGTGGCAATCGCTATGTTTACCGGTAAAACCTTCTACGAAGTGCCTTGGGGGCAACTAATGGCGGCGTCAGTAATAGTTACAATGCCTTTGGTTATTTTGGTTTTAGTGTTCCAAAACAGGATAGTTCAAGGTTTAACCGCCGGAAGCGTAAAAGGATGATGTAGATGAAAGTTTTGTTTGGAACGGATGGCATTAGAGAGGTCGTTAATGAAAAGTTGACCGTTGATTTAGCTATGAAACTTGGAAACGCACTTGCTAATTTTTTTGGTTCAGAGTATAAAAAATTGTATATTGCAAGAGACACACGAAATTCAGGAAAAGCATTAGAAATGGCTTTAGTTTCAGGAGCGTTGGCCGGTGGAATGAATGTAGAATCATGCGGAGTTCTGACCACACCGGGATTAGCGTTTATAACCAAGAAAGAAAAGTCTATTGGCGTTGTCATTTCTGCATCTCACAACCCTCCAATGTACAATGGATTAAAAGTTTTTTGTGAAGGATTTAAAATTTCAGATGAAACAGAAGAAAAGTTAGAAGAAATAATTTTGAAAGGTTTACTTAAATACAGTGATTATAGAGGTATTGGTAAATACATAGATGATTCCTCAAAAAAAGAATATGTTGATTATGTGGTTTCTTTGTACAAAGAGAATATACAATGTAATGATTTAAAAATTGCTGTTGATGTGGGAAACGGTGCCGCTGGAGCAATTATAGACGACATTTTTGGTGAACTTGGTTTGAACTATACAGTATACCAAAATGCCCCTGATGGTTTCAATATCAACGAAAACTGTGGTTCTACTTCACCTCAAACTTTGTCTAAAATCGTTAAGGAAGAAAAGTATGATCTTGGAATCTTGTTCGATGGGGATGCGGACAGATGTCTTTTTATAGATCGCTACGGTAATCTCGTAGATGGTGATGTTTTGATGGCTATCAATGCTCTGAAATTGAAAGCTCAAGAAAGATTAAAAAACAAGATCGTTGTTGCAACCACTATGAGTAATCTAGGTTTGGAAGAGTATTTAAAGAAAAATGAAATACATCTTCTACGCACAAACGTAGGGGACAAATATGTTTTGGAAAAAATGCTGGATGAAAAGGCAACAATTGGTGGGGAGCAATCAGGACATATTATATTTCTTGATAGATCTACAACCGGTGACGGTATAATTACCGCTTTAGAGACTTTGGAAACGTTGAAATATTTTTCTAAATCACTCGATGATTTTCTCCAAGAAATTCCTAAATATCCCCAACATCTGGAAAACGTTACAGTTAAGGATAAAGTAAAAATCATGAAGGACATTAGAATTGAAAATTTAACAAGAAAATATCAAAGTGTTGAAGGATTCAGGATTGTAGTCCGACCTTCGGGTACTGAACCTAAAATAAGAATAATGACCGAAGGATCCAATAAAGAAACAATTGAAAAATGCATCACAGAATTTAGCCAACTTATACAAAGTATTGATAACGAGTGAAATAGCTCTAAAAAAACGGGGTTAGTGTAAAAAAACCCCGTTTTTTAAATGATTATTCTGGTTTATCTATAGAAGAATTGAACAACATACCTCACATTATTTCTATAAACTATCAAGGCAACGTAACTGTTCTTTTCTACTGATGAAGCTATTTTCTTCCAGTCATCTATGTTTTGTATATCATTGTACACTCCATTAACCGCTATCTCTGTAATAACATCACCTGCCCTTAGCCCAAGAGCGTATGTATCGTCTTGTATTTCTTCAACAATGACTCCTTGAATACTACTTCTTATATTATATTTCTCCCTATCCTCAGAAGTGATATCTCTAACCACAATTCCAAAATAGGCTTCTACTGCTTCAGGTGTTTGGCTTCCCAAAGTTACATTAAAAGTAATTCTTTCTCCAAACCTATCAACAACAACTTCTACATTAGTCCCTGCTGGATAAGTAGCTAACAAAGAAGTTAAATCGTCTATATTTTCAATTTCTTTACCGTTCACTTCTACTATTACGTCATTTACTTTTATACCGGCTTTCTCAGCGGCTCCATCTGGCACCAAATCTTGAACATAGGCTCCTTTGTCTACTTTTAACCCCAAAGATTTTTTCAATTCTTCGGTTATATTGCTGATGTATACACCCAAATAAGCTCTTTGAAAGGAACCGGTTTCCATAACAGAATCAGCGAATCTTTTTGCTATGTTAATAGGAATGGCAAATCCTATGTTCACACTTCCCAATTGAGGATCTACTGCAATTGCAGTGTTAATTCCAATAACTTCTCCATGTATATTCAACAGAGGACCTCCACTATTCCCGGGATTAATAGTTGCATCCGTCTGTATTAAATCAACATAATTCCCATTTCCATCCGGTTTTGGAATACTCCTATTGATTGCACTTATAACCCCAACAGTGACAGTGTTTTGTAATCCTAATGGATTACCTATAGCTATCGCATCTTCGCCAATCTTAATTTTGTCTGAGTCACCTAAAGGCAGCGTTGGTAAATCTTCATCAGCGTTTATCTTAATTATGGCTAAATCGAGATCTTCATCACCACCTACTAACTCGGCGTCATACTTCTTTCCATTCGGCAAGGATGCAGATATCTGTTCTGCACTTTCTATCACATGGTAATTTGTTAATATATAACCTCTTTTATCGAAAATAAAGCCTGAACCCACTCCTTTTGTTTGATACTCTGGCATTTCTTGGCCAAAAAATCTTTCAAAAAATTCTTGAATGTATGGGTCCACGGGAACTGGAGATGAACGAGTGGATTCAATATTTACAACGGCTGGAGCAGCCTCTTCAACTACGTTTACTACTGGACTTTCGTATCCTTCATTCACAATTGCAAATGAAGATATGGAAAGTAAAAATACTGTCAAAATCAAAACGATAGATTTTTTCATAATAGCACCTCCAAATCATTTTATTTACTTAAATTATAAACCAACTTCTTAAAAGAAACTTAAAAGCTTGAATTTTTTAAGTTTACTGTCTCTATTGTTTTCTACTACCTGGTTTTATTAATTCTAAACCTTGGATACATAAAGGGCAGTTTTCTGGGGAGTAGGTAGCAGTTTTTATAGTAACAAGCGACATGATTTCTCTGTTTTCTAAAAACTTTTTAGAAGATCTGTTGACTATGCAGGCGAATGAAATCACATCTCCTCCGTTACTTTCAATCAATTTTGCAACTTCCAACGTCGATTTCCCTGTGGTTATTACATCTTCTACTATTAGTATTTTGCTTTTAACATTTATAGTTTGACCTCTACGTAAACTCATGTTCCCTTTTTCATCTCTCTCAGCAAATAAAAATGGAACTTTTAAAGCCCTTGCTACTTCGTATCCTATGATAATTCCACCTAATGCAGGAGAAACAACGTAATCTATTTTTACTTTTATTTTATCAGCAATTAATTTGCCAAGAAGTTCCGAATACTCTGGATATTTAAGGACTTTTGCACATTGAATATATGTGTCAGAATGTAATCCAGAAGATAATAAAAAGTGCCCCTTTAAAAAGGCCCCAGTGTCTTTTAATATTTCTAATACTTTAGTTTCAGGGTATTTTGTATTATCGTTCATTAAGATTTTTACCTCCTGATATCTCTATTTTATATACTCTAAAACTCATGTTAGCGCCCTTTCGTCCCGCAGCTCGGGTTTATCTCTATTCTAAAAATTCTAGAATCTTATTATAAAATTCCTTTTTATTATAAATGCATTCAAACAACTCGTGTTTCCCTTTGGAAAAAGAAACTTTGGTAATGTTTGAATTCTTTATCTTTTTATACTCCTCGATGTTGACTATTTTATCTTCCTCTCCAAAAAGCAACAATGTAGGGATATCAACCTTTTCGATTTCTTTTAACGCAATCTCAGCTTCGTCGAACATTTGACGAGCAGTTCGGACGGTTATTTTATCATGTACCAGCGGATCTTTTTTATATAATTCACATGCTTTTTTATCCGTGGATAGGTCATAAGGATTAATTCCGTTTGAAAAAGAAAGGCTTGGAAATATCGAGAAAAGGTTTAAAAGCCAGCTTAGTTGTCTAATATCTCCCAAGGCAGGAGAAGAAAGAATAAGTTTTTGGGGTTTTTTCTCTGTTATTTCAACGAATCTTGAGGCAATTAACCCCCCAAGAGAGTGTCCAAATAGAATATATTCTTCTTGAACATAATTTTCTAAAAAAGAATAAATCTCGTAAAAATTCTCTATATCCCCTTTTTTACCGGGAGTATAACCATGTCCCGGAAGATCAAAAGTAAAAACAGCAACCCCTTTATCATTTAATTGCTTAATAAAATTCACATATCTTCCGGAATATTCTCCAAGTCCGTGAATTAGATATAAAGTTTTATAATTATACGTATTTGGTAAGTAATATTTATGATATATTTTCATATAGAAATTATATCACAGTTCACAAAGCTTTTTGATTTTCTATCGCTTCCATTATCTCATCATTAGTTTTATGTTTTCTTAATAAACTCAAGATAAATTCTAAGGCCTCTTTTGGGGACATATCGTTAATAAACTTTCTTAGAATAATTGTATTTTTCATCTCATCAGGGTCATACAATAATTCTTCTTTTCTTGTACCTGATAATTTTAAGTTTATGGCAGGGAATATTCTCTCATTAGACATTTCTCTGGCTAACACTAGCTCCATATTTCCTGTACCTTTAAATTCTTCAAATATCACTTCATCCATTTTCGATCCTGTTTCTATTAATGCTGTAGCTAAGATAGTAAGACTACCACCTTCTCTAATCTTTCTTGCAGCGCCAAAGAATTTCTTTGGGAAAATTACAGCGGCAGGATCAAGACCACCACTCAGCAATTTTCCACTGGATGGTACATAAAGATTATATTCACGTGCAACCCTTGTCAAACTATCAACTAAGACAACCACATCGTGGCCAAACTCAACTAGCCTCTTAAAGTGATCTAAAGCCATTTCTGCGATTCTTATTTGATTTTCTGGGTCCATATCAAACGGGGCTGCTATAACGTTAGCATCTACCGTGTCACGAATATCCGTCACTTCTTCAGGCCGTTCGTCTATTAAAAGTATGTACCTTCTAGTATCGGGATAATTTTCGGCAATAGAGTTAGCAATATCTTTTAGCAGCGTAGTTTTACCAGCTTTTGGAGGGGCAACGATTAAACCTCTTTGCCCAAAACCTATAGGAGAGAAAAGATCAATTATTCTTGAGCTGTATGGTGCGTTCTTATGTTCCAAAACCATTCTGGTTTTTGGATACTCAGGAGTCAAATTTTCAAAAGACACTCTATCCCGAGCGTTTTCGGGAGGTAAAGAATTAACCGCTTCTATTCTTAATAAAGCAAAAAATCTTTCGCCTTCTTTTGGAGGCCTTATTTGACCTGCTATTATGTCTCCTGTGAAAAGGTTGAATTTTCTAATCTGAGATTGAGAAACGTATATATCATCAGTTCCCGGCAACAATGAGTTGTCTACGCTTCTCAAGAAACCGTAACCATCCGGAAGTACTTCCAAAATCCCTTCATAAAAAAAGTATCCGATCGATTCAGTTTGTTTTCTTAAAATAGCAAACTTCAATTCGTTTTTTGTCATCTTAGAATAATTGGATATTTCGAGTTTGCGGGCTAATTCGTATAACTCTTTTCTAGTCATTTCGTTTAATTTAGCCATATTAATTTCAATGGCTTGAATATTATCTCTACTTTGTTTCTTTGATACTAAATTGTTAGTATTTTCATCCATGTGAATCCTCCTCATTACATTTAGTTTTTGCTGCGCCCTGTAACCTTTTTAAAGGCAAACTCTTTATTTTATTAGCGCCGAACGTTAAGGGGGTTCCCCTTAAAAACCCCAAATCAAGGTCAAAATCATTTAAAAACATTTTTTGCACACTGCGGCAAACGCTCCCCACCCATAAGGAAGGAAATCTTTACCCCTTCATTCTGCTACTCACCCATAAGGAAAAAGGGCTTTCCTTCTTAGTTTCGCTCCGCACCCTCAAAGGAAGGGAGTTTTTACCCTAGGTCTGGAGCATCCTTTCAGCTTTTGCTGGTGGCTTAGGTTAATCAACTATGGCTTGTTTATCACAAACCTCTCGTGTGACTAGGAGATAGGTAGTTGATTGCTAGCGTGGGAACATAACATACACTTCATAATTTATTAATAAACTTTGTAAGCGTATCACATCATAAAAACGAAGTAATCCCTTATTAGAACAAAGGACAATTACAGAAATAGTATAGTGTGGAGAACAAGAAAAATACTCTTAGGAGAATCAAAATGAAGTTCATCCCTAATTCAAGAAATATAATATAATATAATAAATTATCAAGTTTGAATAAACATTTTAAAAGCCAATCGATTGACTCTTTAGGACGTCAAGAATCGGTTTTGAGGGAAGTTACGTCTGGTGTAAAGATTTTGCTTTCTGTACCTTGATTTTCAAGTAGGTTTCCATGGTTATCTAAAATTACTTCACCATCAAAATTTTCTTTGAGTGCATATTCTAAAGATATTAGTCCAATTTCCAATTGTTCTTTTTCAGGTTCCTTGGTAGTAATTTTTTGAAGCAACAATCCTGGATAGGCAAGAATTTTTCCTATTTTTGTGTCAATGATTTTTGCAGTAAACCTTTGAAATTCGTAAGCTAAACCTGCAACTAGTGGAAGAAGTACTATTCTAGAAATTACTTTCTGCAAAGTTGAATTGAAGCCCAATCCACCCGTTATAGCAAAAACAATAATCGAAGCAAAAACCGTAATTATCAAGAAACTAGTACCACATCTAGGATGCAAGGTTGGGTATTTTTTGGCGTATTTGACCTCTAAAGGCTCGTTGTTTTCGTAGGTAAATACACTTTTGTGTTCGGCTCCATGGTATTGAAAAACCCTTTTTATATCTTTCATAAAAGAAATGCCCCAGATATAGGCCACAACCAAAAACGCTCTTATAAAACCTTCAGTGAAAGCAAACCAAAATTCAGATTCAATGTTGAAGGGTTTAGTTATAAACACAGGTAAAACACCGAACCCCAAGGTTGCAACTGCCACAGCAAGTAATATGGCAATAACCATATCTTTTGTAGTTAATTCTTCCTCTTCTTCTCCGGATACTTTAGCCGAATAAGATAATGCGTTCATACCAATTATCATTGCATGTAGTAATACAAAAAAACCTCTAATAATAGGTATTTTTTCCCAAATCCCCCAAGAGTTATCCTTTAACCTTTTAACTGCTATACTTCCGTCTTTTCTTTTCACTGCGACTACGGTATTTATTCCTTTCATCATTACGCCTTCAATAACCGCTTGTCCACCAACGGTTTTAGGTTTTGGTTTCATCAGAATGAATCCTCCTTAAAATCTCTTCTGCAACACCTTGTTCGGTAACTACATAGTAAAATTTTATAGCCTCTTTGTCTATTCCATTGTTCTTATTAAGTACTTGAGACGCCTTTCTTCTCAATTTGTATCTTTCATCATTATCTAATTTTGTAATATCTTTTATGATATCAAAAAGGTGCGTGTTTTGTGAACACGCTTCAATGATCTCCTCTATTACTTTCTCATTTTCATTCATTTTTACTGTTGAGAATACTCTTCGGGGGAAATATCTTCAGAAACCTTTGCCACTACTTTAAATTTAATACCTGTTCTTTTTTCCGAACCTACTTCAACCTCCACAAAACCAGGGATAACGTATATCTCCTTTCCCTTAGCCTCGATAAATCTCCTCGCAATTGCAATAGCCTTCACTGCTTGATTAACTGCTCCAGCCCCAATAGCTTGTAGCTCAACCTCGTCTGTTTTTGATAGAACCCCTGCTATAGCTCCCGCAACTTTGTTAGGTGCAGATGAATGACTGACTTTCAACACTTCCATGTCTTGGCTCCTCCTTTGTGGACAGGCTATATATAGTTATTTTATCATAAATTTAAATTATGTCAAAGAAAAAATTGAAAAAAGAATATCGAAATGGTATAATTGAAAAAGAACCAGCCTCACGGCAAGTAAGGAAACAGCCTCACGGCAAGTAATGAAGTTAATATTGACTGCATTATTTCAAGGGAAAACGGTGAAAATCCGTTACGGTCGCGCCACCGTAATCGGGGACGAAACTTACAAAAGCCACTGGAAAGATCCGGGAAGGCGTAAGGAGTAGAGTGATCCGAAAGTCGGGAGACCTAAATAATGCAGGTTTTTCTATCTCTTCGCGCCAAAGAGATAGAAAAAATGTTTAAATGGCGCTAATTTATATAAGGAGGCCATTTGGTATGAGGAAGGTGTTATTTACATTTTTTACGATTTTGTTGTCGGTTGTTTTGAGTGCTGAGTATTTATTGGTGGATGATCTTGGAAGATTAGTCTCTTTTGAGGGAGAGGTTAACAGGGTTATTTCCGCCGCACCCGCTGTATCTGATTATATCAAATATTTAGGCTTAGAGGAAAAAGTAGTAGGCGTAACAGATTGGGATACCCATATAGATGCTGAAAAAATTGGTAATTTAGTGCCTTTGAATTTGGAGAAAACAGTTTCTTTGAATCCGGATGTTGTTTTTTTAACTGGAGGGTTTCAAGAACCTGAGATTAGTAGATTGGAAAGATACAATATCAAATCCTTTGTAATTAATCCAGTTAATTTTAATGATATCTATAGGGATATTGTATTAATTGGCAGTATCTTAGGCGAAAGAGAAAAAGCTCAAACTCTTTCAAATGAACTAAGACAAAATGTTTTAAATATAGCCAAAAGTTCTTTCACTTGGAAAAATAAACCAACGGTTTTATATTTAATGGTTCAAAATAATGTAGCTGAAATTTGGACGGCAGGAAACGGTTCATATATAAATGAATTAATTGCTTACGCTGGTGGATTAAACTTAGCCGCTCCTTATACGGGCAATAATGGGTTTTTACTGGTTGGCCCTGAATTCGTTGTTGCTCAAAATCCCGATATCATAATCGTTGCTTCCTACTACGAAGGCGACGAGAGTGCAAAAAATACTATCTTGAATGCCGAACAGTTTAAAAACGTAAAAGCTGTTAAAGAAGGGAAAATAGTTATGGTCGATGGTAACAAGATTTCTCAAGCTTCTCCATCATTGATCGATGTCCTTGAACAATTATATGAGTATTTTGGTGAAAACAGATGAGAATCATCAAAAAACAAGGGGAGCTCCCCCTTGTTTTATTTCTCATAACCTCCAGTTTTATTTTAATTTTACTTTTCACATCTTTTGGGAGTGTGAAAGTTCCCGTTAAGGATATCTTCGCCTCTTTAATAGGTAAAAATAGTCACGATATTTACAACAATTTAATTTTAAACATTAGACTTCCAAGAGTGGTTGGAAGTTTTCTTGTGGGCAGCATATTGGCAGTTTCTGGGAATGTCTTACAATTGGTAGTACAAAATCCCCTAGCAGATCCATACGTTTTAGGAATCTCGTCAGGAGCAAGCTTTGGTGCAGTATTATACACAGCGTTGAGCAGCATTTATGGTCTTTCTCTTTTTCTTGGATTAGAAACTTTTTCTTTTCTTTTTGGCATATTTGCAACATTTATTGTTTTAATATTGGCGCGACAAGGTAAAAAACTTCCCGTTTTATCTCTAATACTAAGTGGCGTAATAATTAGCTTTTTGTTTAATTCATTTACTACACTTTTTACCGTGATGTACTGGGGAAACTTAATTCACGTCAACACATGGTTGATGGGAAGTACAGCAGATTTAATTTGGAGCGACAATTTTAAATTTATTTTTACACTTATCATTCAATTTATTTTAGTTTTATTATTTTCTAAACAACTGAACGTCCTTTCGATGGGGGATGACATGGCTGTATTCTCAGGGATAAATCCTGATCGATTGAAACTTTTTTTGATTGTAATAAACGTTTTTGCAGTATCTTTTACTGTGTCACAGGTAGGAATAATAGGTTTTGTGGGGCTTATAATCCCTCATATAGTTCGAATGATTAAAGGACCGTACTCGTTTGTTTCAAATTTGTACTCATTCTTCATTGGAGGAATGTTTTTAATGTCTGCGGATTTTGTTTCCAGAACATTATTTGCTCCCACAGAACTTCCTATCGGTGTGGTGACCTCAATAGTAGGAGCTCCAATATTCATTTTTGTAATGAGGAGAAAAGAGAAAATATGATAACATTTAATAACGTCCGTTTCACTTATGGGAATGGCTTTTTTTTGAAAATCGACGATTTAAAAATAATAAAAGGAGATATTATTTCTATAATTGGCCCAAATGGAGCGGGTAAAAGTACTCTTATCAAGATTCTTTCAGGAATTCTGAGAAATTACAAAGGAGAAATAATACTAAACCATAGTGAATTAAAGAATTATTCTTACAAAGAGCTATCAAAAAAGGTAGCAGTTGTACCCCAAGAATTCAACACTTCTTTCGATTACGATTTGGAAAGTATTGTTTCAACGTCAAGAATACCTTTCTCAAAGAGAATAAGCTTTTTTGAATCCGAACAGGACAGAAGGATTATAGAGGAAGCCCTTCAAGCTGTTGGACTAACAAATTATAAGAACAAGCCCTTTTCATCTATGTCTGGAGGAGAAAAGCAAAAAGTTATGATAGCTCGGGCAATCGCCCAACAAACTCCCATATTGCTTTTAGATGAATTCTCTTCACATTTAGACCCAGGTTACACCCAAAATCTTTTGAAATTAGTTAAGGAAATGGTCACCAAAGAAAAGAAAACAGTTCTAGCAGTATTTCATGATGTGAACAACGCGGCATTATTCTCGGATAAAATAATAGTTATGAAGAATGGATCTGTTAAATATTCAGGTACACCAGCAGAGGTATTAAATGAATCTGTCATGGATGAAATCTTTGAAATGGATGCTTATATTATAAAACATCCGATAAAAAAAGTTCCTCAAATTTTATTCAAATAAGGTGTGAAAATGGCTAATATCGATGTAATCGGTGGAATCTTTTTAGACATTTATATAGTTAAAAATGATGGTTATCACAATTCTGAAATTTTACAACTTCCGGGAGGATCGGCATTAAATGTGGCTATCGGTCTTTCTCAATTAGGCCATAATGTGAGGATGTTTGGTAATGTGGGAAAAGATTTTGTTGGAAATTTTTTATTGGAGCGCCTATCTTTTCATGCTGTTAATGTTGAATGGATAAAGAAGGTCGATCAAAATACCGCTACTTTTATTACAATGAATGAAAAGCCAATTGCAATAGATAGAAGAATAAATGATTTAGACTTGATTATACCAAAGAAAAAATCAGAGTATCTCTTCATCACTACCGAAATTAATGAACGCCTAATAAACAGCGATATTTTTCAGAATTACAAAAAAACCTTTTTTGATATAGGTCCTAGGCCAAAGTTAATAAATAAAA
>NZ_JALY01000110.1:0-1542 GCF_002924615.1 Petrotoga halophila DSM 16923
CGTCTTCCAAAAGTTTTCGTGCGTTACCCAGGCCATAAGCAACTCCAACTCTTAATTTTTTCCCATTAATTTCAACTTCTGCAACTCTTAGAGAGTCATAACCATGGAGCTGTTCAAATTCTACTTCTTTTAGTTCATTCCCGGTTATCCATTCATAAGCAGTTCTTAAAGCTGCCTCTGCAACTCCTCCTGTTCTTCCAAAGATAGCTGCAGCACCGGTGGATTCTCCTAAAGGACTATCATACTCCCTTTCTGGGACAGCTTTGAAATTAATTCCTGCTTCTTTGATCATTTTTGCCAGTTCTCTGGTAGTCAATACATAATCAACATCCCTGTATTCAGGTGATGCATTTATTTCTTCTCTAGCTGCTTCATACTTTTTGGCTAAACAGGGCATTATGGATACAACGGTCATCTTTTTGGGATCAATATTATTTTTTTGTGCATAATAACTCTTTGCAATTGCCCCAAACATCTGTTGAGGGGACTTGGCAGAAGAAGGCATCTCGAGCAAGTCAGGGAATTGATGTTCGATAAATTTAACCCATCCTGGGCAACAAGAGGTCAACATAGGTAAGAAACCTCCATTTTCTAACCTTTCTTTGAACTCGGTGGCTTCCTCCATTATGGTTAAATCTGCTCCAAAATTGGTATCGAAGACCTTATCAAAACCCATTAGTTTTAAAACACCTACCATCTTCCCGGTAGAAATAGTTCCAGGCTCGTAACCGAATTCTTCTGCTAACGCCACTCTTACCGCAGGAGCGGTTTGAACTACAACGTGCTTCTCCTCATTTTCGAGTTCTTTCCATACTTCATCTATGTAAGATCTTTCAACTAAAGCCCCTGTAGGACAAACTGCCACGCATTGACCACAGAATGTACAGGTTGTTTCTTCTAAAGGCATGTCAAAAGAAGGCTTAACGACAGCACCAAAACCTCTATCTATCGCTGAAAGAACCCCAACCGTTTGAAATTCGTTACACATAGTTTCGCATCTTCTGCACATAATACATTTGTTGGGATCCCTGATTATTGCAGCAGATATATCAAGGTCGTAATTAGATGTTTTACCAAAATAAGGATTGTTCACAATGTTTAGTTCAGAGGCGATTTTTTGTAGTTCACACTCACCATTTTTTGGACATTTTAGACAATCTTGTGGATGATCGGATAACAATAACTGAACAGCGGTTCTTCGAGCTTCTACTGCCATCCTCGAATGTGTCTTTATTTTCATTCCTTCAAATACGGGCGTTGTACAAGCTGGGGCTAAAGTTCTTCTACCTTCTATTTCAACCATACATACTCTACATGAAGAAGGCTTATTTTCTATATTAATATCCTTTAAGTTCATATAACAAAGTGTTGGTATATAACCGCCAAATTTTTTTACAGCCGTTAAAACGGTATCTTTTTCGGAAGCTTCAAATTCATGGTCATTTATATATACTTTTGGCATTTATTATTTTTCCCTCCTAACCAAAAATTTTTTCCCTCTTGAAAAACTTAAAAACTTTTTATATAGCGCCCCTTTGCCCC
>NZ_JALY01000114.1:0-5116 GCF_002924615.1 Petrotoga halophila DSM 16923
GGGCAAAGCCAACTCCTTTTTCCTTATGGGCGGGCAGCGGGGCGAAACCATTTCCTTTTTCCCTATGGGTGGGGAGCGGGGGAAGGGCGCTATAACGACTTTTATAAAGACAATAAAAAATTATTGAGAGGAGACGACCAATCAGGGCGTCTCCCAATTTTTTAAAATATAAAACCTAGATATTTCCTTAAAAATATTAATTAGAAAATGTAAAACCCTTTCTCAACAACAATGGGTCACCATTCTTCTGTTCAATGGTCACAATTACTTCCCATTCTCCAACATCCAAAACTTCGTTAATTTCCACCCCTATTGAAGGATAAGTAAACGCTTGTGTGACCATTTCCCCTTTAGCTGGCACCTTTAAAAACAAATCTATAAAGATTTGAAAGTTATCTCTGTTTATACTGATATCATTCAAAGAAAGATTGTACCCTCCAGTTTTTCTTTCGCCTGCACTAATACAAACAACAAATGGAACTCCTGTTACATTGTTAACTACAATATCCTCTTTTTTGATTATCACATCAGGTATTTGACTCTTGTAATAACAATCTAAAACCTTATAATTCTCCATACCTTCTCCTTTGTCAAAGGTGTAAGCGTCTAAAGGCTTTTTATCTATTCCTACTCCTTGAGCAGGTTCTTGAATAACTTCTTGTTCAACCCCTGTTTCATTTTGTAATGATGGGGATAATAAGAAAAAAGCAGAGCCAACCGCCACAACAATTAACGAAATTACTAAAATTATCTGAGGTGTAGTCATCTTTAAAAACCTCCTCTATTGAAAAATCAGATCTTTCTCTTAAATAAAATTGGGATCCGAAGACCCCAATCTTATTGCTTTAGTAAACAGTCCACCATAATCCAGCTCCTCCATATTCATCTATAAATCCAATTGTTGAATCTGGAGTAACTTCACAGAAAACCGGAATAGGATAACCATTCATAGATACTTCTCCCTCAACATAGATAGATATATCATCTTCACCATCAGCTTGTTCATATTGGTAGGTTAAAAAATACCAATAAATATCATGACCTTTTTCATCTATGGCCGCTAAGAGATTTGTTGAGGTAGCAGATTCGCTTAACAAATTGAAGTTTGTCATTGTTTCCTGGAAAATATTTATCAAGCTTATTGTGAGAGTTCCACCAAAAGTATCTACTGTTCCTAAGGTTAGCTCAAATTCAGTAGTTTCAAATTCTTGTTCAATTCTTGGTATATCATTGATAATAGGATCAATTAAGTCTTCATAGTTTATTGCTGCCACAGTAGTTTCAGTAACATATCCCAATTCTTCTTCCATTCTTAAATTTGGCGCATTATAATACAAATACTCAGGTCCACCAATAATAACTTCATAATCTCCTGGTTCAATTCCAGCGAACAATTCATATGCGGAATCATTAGTCTTGCCATAATATCTTTTGCCCGTTTCTTTATTTTCTAAAGTTACATTTACCCCTGCTAAATCCATATCATGGTTTCTCTTCGATGTTGCTAAAACTGCCAAAGCCCCTGCTTCGTAAACATTTGGATCAAGGTCCAGACTTGCAGAACTAATTCTTCCATATCCTGCAGCGGTATCGTAACCATCCTCATCAATATCCACTGCTCCCTCTTCGATCATCTTTCTTATCTGGTACACATTGGCGTCTGGATATTCTTCTTTAATTAAGGCAGCTAAGGCAGAAACATATGGGCATGCCATCGATGTTCCAGCCCAATAAGCATACGGTTCACCTTCTACTCCTTCACTTCCAGCTAACCTAACAGGAATAGATGAAATGACGTTGTTCCCTGGTGCCGCAACAGATACGTATTCTCCTCTTGATGAAAAATAAGTTATTTCATCAACCGCATTACTTGCTGCAACGCCTATAATTCCTGTATAAGCAGAAGGATAGTGCCAAAATTGGTCGGTTGTGTCATTACCAGAAGAGGCAACAACAACTACGTCATTGGTAAGAGCATAATCAAAGGCATCTTTTAGGATGTTTGAATATCCTCCGCCCCCCCAACTGTTTGACAAAACATCTGCACCATTATCTACAGCCCAAACTATTCCAGCAGCTACTGCATAATCACCAATGTAACCAGGGTTAAATATTCTTATAGGCATTATCTTTGCATCTGGAGCTAATCCAACTATACCCTTCTCATCATTTTTTGCAGCTATTATGCCCGCTGTGTGTGTGCCGTGTCCATCAGAGTCATAATCGATTTCTGGATTAATAATTGTATCCTCATAAGGGTCATAACCTTCTACCAACTGACCCTCTAAATCAGGATGTGTCCCGTCTGTTCCTGTATCTAATAACCCCACAGTTACACCAGCACCAGTAGCTTTTTCCCATGCGGTTTCAGCGCCAATTAAATCCAAAGCGTATTGATGTTCCTTGTAATCTGGATAACCTTCCTCTACTTGATTCAATGTGCTACTTCCCGTTTCTTTTTGAATAATATTAGAATCTGTGCTTTTAATAACTGGTATTTCCCTGTCTGTATAGTTTGGTTCAACGTATCTGATACCTTCTATCTTTTTCCCTTTCAGTATTTCAAAAGCCTTTTCTACATCCATAATATCGGTATCTAATTTTAGCAATACTGCATTGAGTTTATCAATTTCTCTTTCAATAGTTGCTCCTTTGAAATTCTCCGCTATTATTTCTTCTACATTAGCACCCGCTTCATATCCCACAACTAACTCATCGTTATTAAATTTCCTGTTTGAAAGTTCTTTAAAAGAAGGTAAATAACTTTCGGAACCAGAAAAATCGGTTTCTGAAGTATCATTATTGATTACATCACTTATGTTCAAATTCATACAACCAGAAATAATAAAAGTTAACAAAACGACCAAACCAATTATTATCGAAAAACGCTTTTTCATATTCACTTAACCCCCTTTCTTAATTACCTGTAGTAAATTCATTGTGCATCTCAGGCATTACACCGCCTAAAGGATCTATACCCCATCCATAATCAATAGCTATTGAGTATGCAACACTGTCTACATCATAAGAAATGGCGTATGCATAATCTACTCCCCAATCGTATGTTTTGGCGGGTTCTAACTTATCGTATTCATAGTAATATATTCCATCTGGCAAGTATAAGAACCAATTCAAATCATCGTATTCAGAGCTTCCTTCGCTTCCAAGGAATGTGACAGAAACTTCTTCAGCTCCTAAAGTCACAAAATCATACACGAAAAGCGTTGACTCTTCTAAAATACCTGGAAGTATGTAATTTTCACTTTGTACTAAGTCGTATATCCACATCGTATAGTAGTATTCCACCTCAGATTCAGGAGAAGTTAGTTCCTTTGTAGGTTCCCAAACAAAAGTGGGTTGCCTTGAAACATCTTTTTCTCTGTCAGCTGGCGATTTTAAATCAACGTTAAAACTATCAAGTGGGACAATAGAACCTAATTCAACGAGTTCACTTTCTTCATTTCCCCTATACGAACTTACTGCATACCATACCTCTTTATTAGGTGCATTTTGTGCTGAAGGATCTAAGAAGTAGCCATATTCAGCAATACCTATTTTTGTGTAGTGAACTCCATCAAAAGATCTGTAAACGTTATAAGCATCGGGGCGTATTACGTTAGGGCCAATAAATCCGTACCAATCTAATGTATCAAAATCAACCCAACTTATTTCTACCCACAAATTCGTTCCTTCAGGTGCAGCTTCTAAACTTTTACCAAAGTTTTTCATAGGGTTAAATTCTTGTGGTAACTTATTAGTTGTGGAATCGAATTTTTCAGACATCATTTCTACGAGATTATCTTTACTATAGAACTCTACTCCCTGATTTCTTGTGTATGAAACTAAATTCACATATCCCAAATCTGCCCAGCTAAGTGGAACAAAAAGTTCTTCTTCTACCTCTTCTACTTCTCTGTTTATTGTTAAATACTCAATTTTCTGAACCATGTTGTCGTTGTAATCGACAAATTCAACATACAAAGGAACTTCTCCATTATAGTACGAAACATTCATTGTGAATGTAGCTGTTCTTGTATCAGGAGCGGATTCTCTTGGCCCAAAATATCCTGCTCCTGGATCTCCGCTAATTTTTGCGTAAATTATGTATGGAGAGTTCTGAGATTCAACATCTACCCTCAACAAGAAATCTTCAGTTGCAGGTTGGGTTATATCCATAGGATTTCCATTAAGATAATAAAAGGTCAGATTAATTTCTGGAAAAGTTTCTTCGTCTGGGTCGGGACTCAAGTCAGATTCTCTCACTTGTACTTCTTTGACGTTGTTTACAAAATCAGCAACTTTTAAACCTTCTATTTTACTAATCCCATAACCATCCTTTTTTATTTCAACGTCTACTTTTTCGGGGAAACCAGTAACATCGAAGGTTACTTCTCCATCCTCATCTGTCATACCCCGAGCTAACACATCGCTGCCTGATTTCACAACAACGTTCGCTCCCTCAACTACAGGTCCTGCGTTGTAAGCTACTACTAAAAAGGTCCCGGGTGTTACTTCAGGTTCTTCAGTCGGGATACATCCAGCCAACAGCAATAATGAAACAGCTAAAACCACAACATACCAATACTTTTTCATACCATAATTCACCCCCATTCAACTTTGTAAGCTCTTTCTTTGAAAAAAGTAAATCAAAAAACTTCTACAAAAAACGTCTTTGTTAACTTTTCTCTTCTCTACCACCCCCCTCGGCTTTATCAAAGTCACGTTATATTAACACTAATATTATTGTACCACAAAAAATTTACTTTTTTCAAAAAAATTTACATTTTTATTATTTTTTTATTGTAATTTTTAATGAAGTTAGAATTACTTGTTTTACCTATTCGTATTCTTTTCCCTTTTAAAAATCATCTCACAAACAATATTTTATAGTATAATATCAATGAAAACAACCAAAGGAGTTGTGGATATGTCTAAAAAGCTTTTGAAGAATGCGTATGTTTTAATTAGTGCGGATGATGATGTAGAAAAATTTGATATATTAATAGACAAAGATGAGATCGAAGACTTACTCACCCCAGGTGATTCAACCACGGTGGATTTGGGAGATGTAGACGAATACGATCTATCTGGAAAGTTGATCGTCCCTGGATTTATT